>CAZTDK010000317.1:0-7273 GCA_964611965.1 uncultured Binatia bacterium (SeqCode)
GCTGTGGGAAGAGGAAGAGGTGATCGGGCTCGTGTTCGTGAGGTGAATGAACAGTCATCCAGCGTCCGGAATTCCAATGGAATCCCTTTCCGCTTACGAACACGATGACGAACACGCTCACACGCTTCCCCGGCGTCGCGCCACTATGCTAGTCAAACCCCCACAGAGGAGAACAGCATGCGGAAATTCCCGGACGGGTTCCTGTGGGGCACGGCGACGGCGGCGTATCAGATCGAAGGGGCGTGGGACGCCGACGGGAAAGGCCCGTCGATCTGGGACACGTTCTCACACCTTCCCGGCACCATCGAGCGCGACGAAAACGGCGATGTCGCTTGCGATCACTACCATCGCTACCGCGAGGATGTTGCGGTGATGGCAACGTTGGGGGTGAACGCCTACCGCTTCTCCGTGGCATGGGCGCGCGTCATTCCGGGCGGTACCGGAGCGCCGAATCAACGCGGCCTCGATTTCTACAGCCGCCTGGTGGACGAGCTGCTGGCGCGCAACATCCGTCCGTTCATCACGCTCTATCACTGGGATCTCCCCCAGGCGATGGAAGATCGTGGCGGCTGGGGCGTCCGCGATACCGCCGCGGCCTTCGGTGAATACGCGGCGCTCATGGGGCGGACACTGGGCGATCGGGTGAAGGACTGGATCACTTTGAACGAACCGCTGGCGTCGACGACGGCGGGATATGTCTTCGGCATCCACCCGCCGGGCAAGCGCGATCCACAACTGGCGTTCCAGGTATCGCATCACCTCAATCTGGCACACGGCCACGCCGTTCGCGCCTTGCGTGCCACGGTACCGAGCTCGCACGTCGGCATCACCGAAGTATCGATGCCGGTCTATCCGGCGAGTGATTCGGAAGCCGACCGGCAGGCGGCCCGGCGCTATGATGGAATCGTCAACCGCTGGTACTGGGATCCGCCGTTGCGCGGGTCCTATCCGGCCGACATCATTGAACGTCTCGGACCGCTCGCGCCGAAGCTCAATGACGGCGACCTTGCCCTCGTGTCTCCACCGATCGATTTCCTGGGCCACAACAGTTATTCGCGCGCCGTGGTGCAGGACGATCCGAGCGCGTTGCTCATCGGGGCGACGCCGGTGCCGCAGAAAGACAAGCCGAAGACGGAGATGGACTGGGAGGTCTATCCCGATCATCTCTACGATGCGCTCACCCGGATCACGCGCGACTATAACGCCCCCGACATCTACATCACGGAGAACGGCGCGGCATACGTGGATGAAGTCAAGAACGGCGCGGTGGACGATCCACAACGCGTCGACTACTTGCGCGCGCATCTCGCCGCGGCGCACCGTGCCATCCAAGACGGCGCCCACCTGCGCGGCTACTTCTGCTGGTCGTTCCTCGACAACTTCGAGTGGTCGTTCGGCTACTCGAAGCGCTTCGGTATCGTCTATGTCGACTATCCAACCCAGCGGCGCATCGTGAAAGCCAGCGGCCGATTCTTTAGCGAAGTCGCGCGGCACAACGGCCTGGCGTGAATAGGCGGCAGTCCCTTTTCCGCACATTCACCATTCACGATTCAGCATTCACCATTTCTCCCCATGCCTCGGATTTCTGCCGGCTGTTTGATTACGCGCGACGGCCCACACGGGTGCGAAGTCCTGCTCGTGCACGCACGCGGCGCAACCTTTCGAAAGCCGTTGTTCGGGATTCCGAAGGGTCTGGTTGAGGCCGGCGAAAGCCTGGAGGCGGCAGCCTTGCGCGAGACCGTGGAAGAGACGGGGCTCAGCGTCGACATCCGGGCGCCGTTGGGCGAAGTGAAACAGGTGTCCGGAAAGATCGTTCACGCGTTCTGGGCCACCCTGGAACCGGGCAGCGTTGCCCCTATTGATGACCGCGGCCGCTGCCGGACGCCCGACGGCGAGAACGATGTCTGCCGCTTTTATCCGCTCGCTCAGGCGCGCGAGTTGATGATTCCGGCGCAGCGCGAGTTCTTGGAGCGGCTGATGGACGTGATGCGGGATTCCTGAGCGTTCATCTCGCTGTCCGAGCCCACGGCCTGCGGCCGGCGTCTTTTCTATGGCCCGCTCTCGTTGGTCGCTGCGGGCTGCCAAGTCCGACAGGCTGCGAGTTCCGAAAAGTGGCGTCGCGGAGTGCCGAGCGCGCCGCACGCAACTATTGCGAGTGGCGCGCGGCCAGTCAGGCGACAACCTCGACGCCGTAGACGCCAAACTTTGGATCAATCGTCACCACCGGCGTGTGCAACTGATGCGCAGCAGCGATAATGAACCGATCACAGGGATCACGATGAAAAAGCGGCAACAGCGCTGCCGCACTGCAGAGGCTCGAGTCTAGCGGCACTTCGGTCAGGGCGTAGCGCGCGGCGACCCTGCGTATCCACATCTCAGGCTTTATTGGCAGGTCGAGCTTCCGATCCCGCCATTTCAGGGCGATCTCGAACGTGCTGATCGAGCAGAACCAAACCGTTTTCGCCTCGGCGATTTGCTGGCGGGCCGTCTCACTGAGGCGGCGATCGCCACTCGCGAGAAACAATATCGCACAGGTATCCAAGATCATCGCACCTGCAGCGGCCACTCCTCCTCGGCAAGCTCCTCAACCGGGTCGTACTTGATCTTGATCTTCCCGAGCTTGGCATCCGGCTGCCGCCGATCAACCCGCCGATGCGGAATGAGATCGGCGACCGGCTTCCCGTTGCGACAAATGACCACCCGCGTGCCACGTCGCTCCACCTCTGCCAGCAGCAACGACAACGTGCTCTTCGCCTCATGAACGTTGACGGACTTCATGGGTCGTAATTAGCCCGCTTAGCCCACTTGGTCAAACCACAAGGCCCGTCCGGCAGGAATGAAGCAACCGGAACTATTGACCCCAAGTTCCCCGCGCTGGCATATACGTCCCTCTGAGATGTCACGGGTGCTAGTACTTCTCCCGCTCTCTCGACGCGCCCGCTCCGCCTCTCTATAATCCGCGCCCGTGGTGGCGGACGTGGTGGCGGATCATTTTCCCTTCCAACATTCCAGCGAGGCAATTTCGTGCAGCCAGACGGTTCGGGCAACATCACCAGTGTCGATTTAAGTAGCGCCGCAGAAGAGCGCTACCTTGCCTACGCGCTCAGCGTGATCACCTCGCGCGCGCTGCCCGACGTGCGTGACGGCTTGAAGCCGGTGCAAAGGCGCATCTTGTACGCCATGTATCAGAACCTGCATCTCACCGGCGGTTCCCGAGCGCGCAAGTCCGCCGCCGTCGTCGGCGAAGTGCTCGGCAAATATCATCCGCACGGTGACGTCGCCGCGTATGAAGCCATGGTGCGCATGGCGCAGTCGTTTGCGCTGCGCTACCCGCTGGTGCACGGCGAAGGCAACTTCGGCTCGCTCGACGGCGACAGCCCGGCTGCGATGCGGTACACCGAAGCCCGCCTGACTGCGATCGCCGAAGAGTTGCTGCGCGACATCCGACACGAGACCGTCGACTTCCGCGACAACTACGACGCCACGCTGCGCGAGCCGATCGTGCTGCCGGCAGCCATTCCGCAACTGCTGATCAACGGCAGCACGGGGATTGCCGTCGGCATGGCCACGAACATCCCGCCGCACAACCTCACCGAGGTCGTTGACGCGTTGGTGGCCATGATCCATGCGCCTGACCTTACCAACAAAGACCTCTGCAAGTACGTCAAGGGTCCCGACTTTCCCACCGGCGGCGAGATCCTGAACACGCGCAGTGAGCTGCGCGCCATCTATGACACCGGCCAGGGCTCGGTGCGGCTGCGCGGCCAATACGTCACCGCGGTGGAGAAGAAACGCAAGCGCGTCATCATCACCTCGATTCCCTACACGGCGAACAAGGCGCGCATCGTCGAGGAAATCGCCGAGCACATCGTCAGCCGCCGTCTGCCGCAGGCCACCGACGTGCGCGACGAGTCGACCGACGTCGTGCGCGTGGTCATCGAAATCAAACCGGAGGCATCGCCGGAAGCGGTGATGGCCTACGTCTTCAAGCACACCAGCTTGCAGATCAACTTCAACGTCAACCTGACGGCCCTGGTGCCGACGGCGACGCCGACCGTTGGCCAGCCGGCGCGCCTCACCCTGCGCGAGCTCTGCCGCCATTTCCTCGACTTCCGCCTGACAGTGGTAACCCGGCGGCTCGAATACGAGCTGCGCGAGTTGCGCGAGCGTCTGCACATCCTTGCCGGCTTCCTGAAGCTGTTTGGCAACATCGACCGCGCCATCAAGATCATTCGCGAGTCGGCCTCGCGAGCGGACGCGGCGAAGCAGTTGATGAAGGAGTTCAAGCTCGACGAGGTGCAAGCGGATGCCATCCTGGAGACCCGCCTCTACCAGCTGGCACGCTTGGAGGTCGAGAAGCTTCGCGAAGAGCAGCGCACCAAGCAGAAGCGCGCCGACGAGATCGAAGGCCTGTTGAAGAGCAAGAAAGCGCGCTGGAAGATGGTCGAGACCGAGCTGCAGGACGTGCGCCAGAAGTACGGCGACAAGCGCCGCACCGTGCTCAGCGCCGGCGCCGAGCTGGTGTACGACGCCGAGGCCTATGTGGTGCACGAGGACACCACCGTCGTCGTCACCCGCGACGGCTGGTTGAAACGGCTCGGCGAGGTCAAGGATCCGAGCAGCACGCGGGTGCGCGAAGGTGACCTCGCCAAATGGATCCTGCGCGGAAACACCCGCGAAAACCTGGCGCTGTTTTCCAATTTCGGGGTTGGGTTCGTGATCAAGGTTGCGAATGTCCCGGCGACCACAGGGTACGGGGAGCCCGTACAGTCGCTGTTGAACTTCAAGGACGGCGAGCGTGTGGTTGCCGCCGCACTGGTTCCCGCAACGGGTGACGCGGAGCCGCAGCCGGGCACCGGGCAGAAATGGCTGGTGGCGACCGCGCAAGGCATGGGCTTCTTCTGCCGGCCGGATCTCGGCGAGACCACAAAGAGCGGGCGGCGCTTTGCGCGCACCAAAGAGGGTGATGAAATTCTCGTCGTCGCTCCGGCGGACGGCGATACGATCACCGCGGCAACCGCCGACAGCAAAGTGCTGACGTTCCCGGCGGACGAGCTGCCCGAGCTGTCTGGTCCGGGACGCGGGGTGATCCTCATGCGCATCGACAAGAGCGATCGCCTCATCGGCGCCGTATGCCACCCCCTGGGAAGCCCGCCGATCGCCGTCGCCGAAGACGGCAGTGAACGGCGCTTTCATCTGCCCGAGATGGCACATCGCGCGCAGAAGGGCCGGAAGGCGTTGAAGCGTTTCAAACCGGTGGACCTGGTGGCCCGCCAGGCCACGGAGCAAGGGCCGTCCACGGAGTAGATCATGGCAACCAAGTATACGGCGAAAGACATCACCGTCCTCGAAGGCCTGGAGCCGGTCCGCAAACGACCGGGCATGTACATCGGCGGCGTCGATACGGTCGGCTTGCATCACCTGCTGTGGGAGTTGCTCGACAACTCCGTTGACGAGGCAATGAATGGGCACTGCGACAAGATCGTGGTCACACTCCATAAGGACGGGCAAACGATCACCGTCAGCGACAACGGCCGCGGCATTCCGGTCGATATCCATCCCAAATACAAACGCCCAGCCCTCGAGTTGATTCTCACGACCTTGCATGCCGGGGGGAAATTCGAAAATCAGAACTATTTCCACTCCGGCGGCTTGCACGGCGTCGGCGCGTCGGTGGTGACGGCGCTGTCCGCATCCATGACCGCTGACGTCAAGCGCGACGGCCAGCGCTGGACGCAGTCGTTCGCTCGTGGCATCGCCACCGGAAAGATCAAGAAGGCCGGTCCGGCGCGTGGCTCGGGGACCACGATCACCTTCACGCCCGATGCGCAGATCTTTCCGAAGACCACGTTCAACACCGCGGTCATTCGCGAGCGCCTCGAAGCGCGCTCGTACTTGCACCGCGGACTGATCCTGGTGTTCGAGAACGAGGTCGACAAGACCACGGAGACGTTCCATCATGACCGCGGCATCGCCGAATACATCGAGAAGCTGATCGCCGACGGGGGGAAAGGGCAAATTGCCGAGCCCTTCGCCGCCGAGCGGAAGGACGGCTTCGTGGTCGAGTGCGCGCTCGCTTGGACTGAAGCGACCGACGAGCGCATCCTGTCATTCGTCAACGGTATCCCCACGGCGTCCGGCGGCACGCACGAGAATGGCCTCAAGAGCGGGCTCACCAAGGCGGTGCGCAACTATCTCTCGGTGCAGAGCCTGATTCCGAAGGGGCTGACGATCTCCGCCGAAGACATCCGCGAAGGCGTGGTGTCGGTGCTCAGCATTTATTTGCAGCAGCCGCAGTTCCAAGGACAGACGAAGGACCGGCTCAACAATCCCGAGGTCACGGCCCCGATCGACAACTTCATTCGCACCGGGCTGGAGAACTACCTGCACACCAATCCGTCGCAAGCCAAGGCGATCGCCAATCGCGTCATCCTGTCGGCGCGGGCGCGCAGCGCGTCGCGTGCCGCGGTGGAAAGCGTGCAACGCAAGAGCGCCGTGTCGCATCGGCTGAATCTTCCCGGCAAGCTGGCCGACTGCAGCTCGACCGATCCGACGGAAAGCGAGCTGTTCATCGTCGAGGGCGATTCGGCCGGCGGTTCGGCGAAGCAGGGACGCAGCCGCGAGTTCCAGGCCATCCTGCCGTTGCGCGGCAAGGTGCTCAACGCCGAGCAAGCTTCGACGAGCAAGGTCCTGTCGAACAAAGAGCTGAACGACCTGATCTCCGCGCTCGGCTGCGGCGCCGGGAAGGACTTCGACGCTTCGAAGTTGCGCTACCATCGCATTTGCCTGCTGATGGACGCAGACTCCGATGGCCACCACATTTGCACATTGCTGCTGACGTTCTTCTACCGCCAGCTGCCCGAGCTGATCCGCCGCGGTCACGTCTTCATCGCGCAGCCGCCGCTGTACAAGATCGAGGTGGGCAAGGCCGTGCACTGGGCCCTCGACGACGCGGCGCGTGACGCCGTCCTTGCCACCCTGAATGGCAAGACGGCCACGGTCCAGCGCTTCAAGGGTCTCGGGGAAATGAATCCCTCAACCCTGAAGGAGACCACCCTCGATCCGGCCCATCGAACGTTGCTGCGCGTGAACGTCGCCGACGATCTGAAGACGGAGGCGACGATCCAGACACTGATGGGCAAAGAAGTCGAGCCGCGCTTCCGCTTCATCATGGAGCGCGCGCCGAAGGTGGAGGACGTCGACGTCTAACACTCGATGCTTGGAGCGTTGGACTTTAAAGGGACACGGGGCAAGCCGTCGGTCCCTGCCTCTC
>CAZTDK010000318.1:0-7250 GCA_964611965.1 uncultured Binatia bacterium (SeqCode)
GCGAAGCGACCCCAGTGAACGACATGTAGAAGCCGCGTTTGAACTCCGTTTGTCCGAGGAAGGCGCCGTCCTGGCTGGCGGTGATATCCGCGCCACCGCTCTTGTGGCAGGTGATCGCCACCGAGGCGGTCTCCGTGCCGGTCTCGGTCTTCCGGTAGCCGTGCATCGCCCCGGGGTGATCCACCGTCGCCGGCTCGAGGCCAACCAGCGAAAAACCCATCGCACGGAGGGTGAAGTACGCGTAGCGGTTGGCCTGCTTGCAGTCGTAGGGCCGGTCCTGCAGATCGAACTGCCGGACCGGGAAGGCGCAGCCCGCGGCCAGCAGCGCCGCGACACAGCACGCAGAGAATCGAAGATGCAACCCGGGCATGTGACGGCTGACGCGCCTCAATGCTGCGCGGCCGAAGCGAGCGCGGCAGATTGCACGTAGCTGGCCAGCTTGGCGGCGAAGATCGGACCTTTGCCTTCGCCCTCGTGCTTGAAGTACACAAAGATGTCTTTCCACTGCGTTGCGGCCTGTTGCAGACGCTGTGCCCACGCCTCAATCTCGGCGTCCGAATAGTCCGGCCGGCGCAAGCGGAAGTATCCGAAGTGCGCGGTCTGCTCGAACGGCGCGCTGCGCTCCTCGTGCTCGGCGATGCACAGAGCGACATCGAAGCGCCGCAGGCATTCGAAGACGTCATCGGCAAACCAGCTCTGGTGACGAAACTCGAACGCCGGCCGAAATCCAGGCGGCAATTGGTGCAAGAAATCTTCGAGCCGCGCCACGTCCTTTTTGAGAAACGGCGGCAACTGAAACAGCATCGCACCGAGCTTTGCCTTCAACGCCTTCGCCGTGTCGCAGAAATAGGTCAGCGGGTCGGCGGCGTCGCGCAATCGCAGGTCATGCGTGATACGGCGTGGCGCTTTGAGCGTGAACAGAAAGCCGTCGGGGGTCTCCTTCGCCCAGCTCTGCAGCGTGCGCACATTCGGCATGCGGTAGAACGTGTAGTTGATCTCGACCGTTGAGAAGCGCTGGGCGTAAAATTTCAGCATCTCCGGGTCGGTGATCTCGGCTGGGTAGAAGGGACCTTTCCACTCCTTGTAGTTGTACCCCGAGGTGCCGATCCAGAAATTTGCCATCCTTTTGTCTGTAGCATGGTGCACCGGCCAACCAAAGGACCTGCGGACCTGCGGTCGGCGCCCTTTCTATGGTCCGCTCCCGTTGGTCGCTAGGGGCGACCAAGTCCGACAATGCTAGAATTAATAGCGGAGACCTCTCGAGAACCCACCAACATTTCCGCTGGTAAAATGCGCGGGTTTTCCCACCACCCTCGGGGACCATCAACATCTTTTTCGTTAGAAATATGAAATGCAGCTGAGTACCGTATGTGCATGGCAACAGCTACGCGGGTGCAGATCGCGTTACGTCGGCGGGTCGTTGCCACCATGACCCGGCTGCTCACCAAGCCGTTACAAACCTACGAGCAGCGCATCCCCAACAGCTTGCCAAGCCTGAAGCAGCAGGTTCGGGTCGGCGACGTCATCCTCGTCGAGGGGGACCAACGCATCAGTCAGGTGATCCGCTACCTCACGCAAAGCTCATGGTCGCATTCGGCCCTGTATATCGGCGACGAGCTGCGCCGGCTTCACCCGGCCTTGGCCAGCGCGCTCGTGGCGCAGTACGGCGACGAGGCGCGCCATCTCCTGATCGAGGCCGACGCTGCCGACGGCGTGGTGTGCGCACCGATCACCAAGTACGCGCGCCACAACATTCGCGTATGCCGGCCGCGCGGTCTGCGGCGCGAAGATCTCGACCGGGTTATCGGGGAGTTGGTCGGGCAACTGGGTCGGCCCTACAGTGTGCGGCACATCTGGGATCTGGGCCGCTACTTCTTCCCCGTCACCTTCATCCCGGCCCGTTTCCGCCGCGCCGCGTTGCAGTTCGGGGGGAAGACGACGCGGCGCGTGATCTGCTCGACGATGTTGGCGCACGCGTTTGCCAATGTCGGCTATCCGATCCTGCCGCGCGTGATCGTCGGTGACCCCGTGGAACGATCGGGCTGGCTGTACCGCGCGCTCGGCCGCAACGGCAACGGCACGCGGGCGCTGTACAGCCGTGAAAATCCCTCTCTGGTCACGCCGCGCGATTTCGATCTCTCGCCCTACTTCGAGATCGTCAAGTTCAACCATCTCGCCGACGGCAAGTTCGACTACCGCCGTATCGAGTGGACACACGACGCGCGGGCAAATCCGGCGGTCGTCACACCGGCCGCCGCGTCGAATGGCAAACGCCCGCCTCATTCCTCAGCGGCATAGGTACCGTTCAATCTCCTTCCACACCCCATCAACTCCGTCGCCGCGGTGCGACGAGCACACGCACACCTGCGCACCGAGCGGCGCCAGTTCCTGCGTGAGCTCGCGGGCACGGCGCGTACGGTCGTTGTGTCCGAGCTTGTCGGCCTTGGTGGCCACGATAATGGCCGGGATGGCTTGCGCCGCGAGGAAGTTGATGAGCTGCGCATCGTCCGCGGTGACGCCGCGGCGAAGATCGACAATGACGACGACGGCGCGCAGATTCGCACGGCGGGTGAGGTAGCGCTCCACCAGCTCTTTCCACTCCTCCTTCACATGCAACGGCACGCGTGCAAAGCCGTAACCGGGAAGGTCAACGAAGGTGAGGCGCTCGTCGATCACGAAAAAGTTGATCTGCTGGGTCCGGCCCGGGGTCTTGCTCACCCGCGCCAGCTTGTGCTGGCCCACCAGCCGATTCAGCAAGGACGACTTGCCAACGTTGGAACGCCCGGCAAAGGCGATCTCCGGATAGGGCAACTCTGGAATCCGCCCCGGTTCGGCGGCGCCGGCGACGAAGCGGGCGGTGGGCATCGACGGCGCCTATCGGCGCTTACCCTTGCTTCACGGTCTTCTGGATGCCGCGCACCGTGTTGACGAAGGTCTCGCGGCCGGCCCCGTCCAGCACGGATTGTGGGAACGGCACCGCCACTTTGTCCTTCGCCGCAGTCGTGTAAATCAGCCGCGTCTTGACGCCGTCGGGTGAGGGCTGGAGCTGGTACTCGCCGGTGATATCTTGCGCCTGCGATTTGATCGTCTTGAAGGTCACGCGATGCTCTTCGGGATGCAGCGTAAACTCCATGGTGTAGGCAAGGGTCGGCAACGTCAGCGCCTGGATGTTGATTTCCAGAAGCTTGGTGTCGCCCTTGGCCTCGAGGAGCTTCGAGAGCTTGAAGTTCTTGTTCGTCGGTTCGATGTTCTGCAGGTTCTCGACGTCCCACATGACCTTTTGCACCTTGTCGATCGGCGCGTCGATGATCGACACGAAGCGGGCGGTGCTGACGCTACCGTCGTGGGTGATGGTCTCCTCCGCGATCTCCTGCATCGGTCCCGACCACTTTGCCGCCTCGGCGCGCAGGCTCAGCACCTTGTAGCCGATGAAGCCACCGACGATTGCCACCGCGGCAATGCCGCCGATCACCGCCTTATTCATGTCTGTCCTCCACGAGCGCTCGTTCAGCGTGACCCGGCCCGCTGGCGCCCAGTTCTTGGCGTGAGCGCGTGACGCTCACGTTTTCGATTACCCTCCGGCACCTCAGTTCTTCGAATGACTGGGGCCGCTGAACAAAATCGGCTCGTCACTGCTCAACATCGCCGGCGTCACCACGTAGGTGCCGCCCAATGACGGGTTCCAGATGGTCATCGCCGCATCCCCGTCACCTACCGTCAGCAGATACGCCAGGCTTCCGGTCACCAAGCCAAGCGTGCCATAGACGATCTTGGCCGGCATGTAGAAGATATTGGTCAAGACCGCCAGCGATCCATACCCGACGTCGCCCCAGTTCAACGACGACGACGCTGCCGGCGGCGACTCCTTGACTCCCGATTCTTGGATCTCCGCCACCACGACGTGCGACCACAAACACACCACCACCGCAACCAGCATCACCCTCCGCATCATAAAGGTCCTCCTTCCCCACCACGTCATTCGGTGCGCACGACCATCTCCGCGGGCAACCGCGCCACCAAGTGGTCGAACGCCTGGTTCACATAGTCCCGGTCCTTCGACTCGAGCGTCACTCGCACCTGATATTCCGGATCGTTGAGCGTCGGATAGGAGCCCAGCTCGACGAGCGGGAACGAGGCGAGCGTATCGTTCAGGTACAAGGCCAGCGTGCTTTCCACAGCGCGAGTGTACACGACTCGCAAAAAATAGGGATCTACCTTGAAGCGGGATTTGATCGCACTGAACTTATCCCGGAAGAGCTCCGGAATTCCCGGGAGGATGAAGATGTTCTCGACGCACACGCTGGGAAAGTTCAGCTGGCCGCCAAAGATCAGCTCGGCGCCTTCGGGCAGATCGGCCATCTTGAGGCGCGTGTCGTTGATGCGGTCACCGGAATACTCGCGGATCTTCTCCTCGAGAAACGCATTTCGAATGATCTTGCGCCCGAGCCCCAGGGCGACGCCTTCCATCGTGATGTCGTCGTGCGTCGGCCCGACCCCACCCGAGGTGAAGATGACGTCGAACGTCCGCCCCACGGTCCGGATGGCTTCGGCAATGTCCTCGAGATCATCGGGAATCACCAGGATACGCCGCAAGCTGACGCCCAGCTCGCGCAACTCCTTGGCCAAGAAAGCCGCATTGCTGTCGACCACCTTGCCCGACAGGATCTCGTTCCCGATGACGATGATCGCCGCGGTCTTGTTGCGCATGGGTATCTAACTCTTCTGATGAGACAGAATACTCACCACGAAGAACACGAAGAGCGCGAAGGGAGACGAGAGGGCTTATCTGTTCCAGGGGAACCGATTACCTCCCCTTGATGCACATCTCCTCGACAAGTGACTCTTTCTTGATTCGGACGAAAACTCCATCGCCAATGTTGGTGGGGCGGGATGGATTCTTCCATGACCCTTCTTCGGCCCTTCTTCGTGGCCTTCGTGCGCTTCGTGGTGAACGGCTTTTGACACATCAAGCTAAGAGATCACGACTTCAGATCGAGATCGCATCCTTCCGGAAGTCACTGCTGCCGATCTTGATATTGACCAGCGCCGGCTTGCCGGCGTTGAGGGCGCGCTGCATGGCCGGGCGGATGTCCTCCGGGCGTTCGACATACTCGCCGTGGCCGCCGAGGGCTTCGACGACGCGTTCGTAGTGCACGAAGCTCAACGCCGTCGCCACGGCGCGCTCTTCACCGTACAGCTGCACCTGGCCGCGGCGAATCTGCTGCCAGGCAGCGTCATTGCCGACCACGCCGACGACATTGATCTTCTGACGAACCATCGCCTCGAACTCCATCCCATGGAGGCCGAACGAGCCGTCGCCGTAGATGATCACCACCGGATTCGCCGGCTTGGCGAGCTTGGCTGCCATTGCGTATCCCGGACCGACGCCCAGCGTTCCAAGCGGGCCGGGATCGAGCCAGTGCCCTTGCTCGTAGATGCGCAGCACTGAGGCGGCGGTGGCCACAAAATCACCCCCATCGCCGATCACGATAGCGTCACGGCCCAGGCAGTCGGCAATTTCCTTGCACGCCCGCAGCGGGTTGACGGGCACGGAGTCGGAGCCCATCTCGGATTGCATGCGCTCCCACTTTTGTTGCTCCTTCTGACGCATGCCATCGAGCCACGGCTTCACCATGGCGGCGGTAAAGCCCTGCGCCTTGGCAAGCTCGGTGAGCTGCTCCATGACGATGCCCGTATCGCCGACGATGCCGATGTCGATCGGCCGATTGCGCCCGATCTCACCGCCATCGAGGTCGATTTGGATCAGCGCTGCCGCGGGATTGAAGTGCGATTCACGGCCGTAGCCGAGCCGGAAGTCGAGCGGCGTGCCGAAGATGAGGACCACGTCCGCCTGCTTCAGAGCATCCTTGCGAGTTTGCGAGAAGAAGTACGGATTGTCGGGCGGCAGCGAGCCGCGGCCGATGCCGTTGACGTAGATCGGCATTCCAAACGTTTCGGCGAAGACCGGATAGGCTTCGCGCCGCCGCGACCAGCGCAGTTGGCTACCAACGAGGGCCACCGGCCGCTGCGCCTTGCGCAGCAGGTCGAAGGCGCGCTGGATGTAGCGCGGATCACCGGCGATACCCGCCTCGGTACGGTATTGGGTTGGAAACTCCAGGCGGCTCTCGTCGTACGTGTTGAACAGCTGATCGATGGGCATTTCCAAGTACACCGGGCCCGGAATGCCGGTGGTGGCGACGCGGAACGCCATACTGACGTATTCGCCGAGACGGCGGCCTTCGGGCACCGAGACAGCCCATTTGGTGATCGGGCGCATCAGCTCGACGTGGTTCATGTCCTGCAGCGAGCCCATATCGGCAAACGGTCGCGGCCCTTGCCCACCGAAAATGAGCATCGGAATGTTGGCGCGATGCGCGCTGGCGACGCCGGTCACGGCGTCCGTGAGTCCGGGCCCAGCGGTGACCACCGCGACGCCGGGCCGTCCGGTCACCCGCGCCCAGCCGTCGGCAGCGTGCGCCGCAGTCTGCTCGTGGCGCACGTCGATAACGCGGATACCCTCATCGATGCAGCCGTCATAGATCGGCATCACATGCCCGCCGCACAAGGTGAAGATGTACGACACGTCCTCGGCCTTGAGCGCCTTCGCCACGATCCGGCCGCCATGAATTTCAGCCATAAATTCTCGATCCTCGCTGTAGTGGAGCGAGACTATATCGGCCAGCACTCTAGGCCGCAACCGGCGGAGGCGGGCGCTCCGTCACTTGTGACGTACAGGTGACGTGCAGTCGGTGCAGCGCATGTCCGCCGGCGGATCGAGCGTCAGCGATACTCGATCACCGTGGCTTCTTGGCGTTGACGGCCAGGCGATCGATGACTTCGTATGCGGAGCGAGCATGAGTCGAATCACGCCGGTAATCCACGAGGCGCTGCTCTGCAAGCGCGAGATGGCTTTCCGGAGCGGGGGGATCTCCGGGCCGCTCACAAATCCGATCGCAGGAGTCTTGCAGATATCGCACGTGTTCGGCCCAATTCAAGCCACGATCCGCAGCGCTTCACCGCGGTTGTGGAGGAGGACAACCTGCTCCCTTCGCAACGCGAGCTCGGCGTATGTCTGCCCGTCATCATCGCTGAACTCAACCTCGTAGATGCCCGGGGCCAGGATCTCCACGATCGTGCCGACCTCACCGCGCTTGAGCTTCCGGCCAGGCAGGTCTTCAAGGAGCGCAATCGTATCGAGCAGTTTGATGGGTCTCTGTCGGGCCATCATTGTTTCCTCTTCACGACGTAGC
>CAZTDK010000319.1:0-7229 GCA_964611965.1 uncultured Binatia bacterium (SeqCode)
CCGAGCGGACGCGACCAATGACCGCCACCCACGATGAGAATCAAGAAGACACAAGGATAAGGGCTTCATCTTCACTTTCGTGATTTCGAAGTTTCGCGCTTTCGTGATTCTCTGGGCGGTGGCTCCGCCCCGCGCAACAGTGCATAATCCGCCGCAGCCGCGCGAGAAAGGACGAACCCATGGCCATTGATTTTACATTCCCCCCCGAGATCGAAGCGCTGCGCCTGAAGGTGCGCGAGTTCATCGAACAGGTCGTGCGTCCCGCCGAGCAACGCATCGCCGAGCACAAGGATGACCGGCGCTTCTTGATCAAGTCGATCATCGAAATGCGCATCGCCGCCAAGGACTGGGGTCTGTGGTTGCCGCACATGCCCAAAGAGCTTGGCGGCATGGGACTGGGCCACGTCGCCATGGCTAGCGTCTCGGCGGAAGCGGCAAAGTCGGTCTTCGGACCGTTCGCGCTCAACGCCCAGGCGCCCGACGAAGGCAACATGCACACGCTGCTGCATTGGGCCAACGACGCGCAGAAGGAAAAGTATCTGAAGCCGTTGTGCGAGGGCTTTGCGCGTTCCTGCTTCGCGATGACCGAGCCGGAAGTCGCCGGTTCCGATCCGACGCTGATCCAGACGCGTGCCGTGCTGGATGGCGATTCCTGGGTCGTCAACGGCCACAAGTGGTTCATCTCCGGAGCCAGCGGCGCGCAGTTCGCCATCCTGATCGCGCGTACCGAGGACAATCCCGAGATTCCGCAAGCGGCGAACTCGGCGTTCCTCGTCGACCTGCCGTCGCCGGGGTGGACGGTCGTGCGCGACGTCGTCACCATGGCCGGGCATCACAACCATGCGGAGATCCGCATCGAAAACCTGCGCGTGCCGCGCGCCAACCTGATCGGCGAACCAGGCCAGGGCCACCTCCTCGGCCAGGCGCGGCTGGGCCCGGCACGCTTGGCGCACTGCATGCGCTGGATCGGACAGGCCGAGGTGGCGCTCGACATGATGGTCGACCGCTCCCTCAACCGCTTCGCCCACGGTTCACTGCTCGCCGAGAAGCAAGGCATCCAATGGATGATCGCCGACTCGGCGATGGAGCTGTACCAGTGCAAGCTCATGGTGCTGCACGCCGCCTACCGCATCGACCGCAAGGAAGACTTCCGCAGTGAGGTGTCGATGGCCAAGCACTTCGTCGCCAACGCGCTCAACCGCATCATCGACCGCGCCATCCAGGTGCACGGCGCCCTCGGCTATTCCACCGACACGCCGCTGGCGATGATGGCCCAACAAGCTCGCTGGGCACGCTTCGCCGATGGCGCCGACGAAGTGCATCAGTGGCGCATCGCGCAGCGCACGATCGACGCGTACAAGAAACACAAGAGCACGAAGACGGCGACCGGGAATCTGCCCTTGTAGCGAGGAAGAGGCGGCTCTCGGGGTCACCATCGACAGACCACTTCTCGTCCCTCGGCTACGGCGCATGTTGTTGAATGGAATTATTGATGGTAGGTTTCATACCATGAAAACAACCATGGATTCCGCCGGGCGGCTCGTAATTCCCGGCGAGATACGACGCGAGGCTGGCTTGAAGCCGGGGGCGCCGCTCGAGGTGCGCTGGCGAGACGGGCGGGTCGAGATCGAGCCCGCGCCGATGCCGGTGAAGCTCGTGCGCCAGGGCCGGCTTCTGGTCGCCGTCCCGGACGGAAAGACAAGTCCCCTGCAAGCAGAGACGGTGGAGCGGACCCGTCGAATCCTGCGGCGTGAGCGCCGCGGGCACGAGTAACGGCCGCGTGTCGGGATTCGTCCCCGATACGAGCTGCATGGTGGCGGCCGTGTGTGCGTGGCACGAGCATCATCCCCCGGCCGCAGCGGAGCTCAACCGGCGACTTGGCTCCAGGGAGCCGATGATCGTAGCTGCGCCGGCGCTGGTCGAGGCGTACGCCGTGTTGACACGCCTTCCGTCGCCCCATCGTCTCTCGGCGACGGATGCCCTGGCTGTGCTGGAAGCGAATTTCCTGCGCTCCGGAAGCTTGATGGCCCTTGATGCGGCGTCCTACCGCAGCCTCCTGCGGCAAGCACCGGATGACGGGATTGCGGGCGGGCGCACCTACGATGCGGTGATTGCTCGCTGTGCCGTGAGAGCCAAGGCGTCCACCCTGCTCACGTTCAACGAGCGCCATTTCCATGCACTCCTGCTAGCGGGGATCGACCTCGTCGTACCCGGTTCGTCGGTCGCATCTTGACCGCGCGCCAACGTGCTCAACCGCGCGGCGGGGGTCGACATTGCCGGCACCGATGTACTAAGCGGTGGCATGCGCTCAGTCATCCTGGCTTGCCTGGTTGGAGGAATCGTCGCGTCAGGTCCGTACCGGCGGATGGCATTCGCAGCGCCGCCCGTCGTGCTGGTCGACGAAGCACACGGTGAGAAATTCCTCATCGAAGGCACCGGCAAGCTCGACCTGTCGAAATTGGGTGCCGCATTTCGTGCGGTTGGTGCGCAGGTCGAGTCGAACAAGAAAGAGCTCACGGACGACCGCCTGGCGCACGTCGATGGCCTGGTCGTCTCCGGGGCGTTCAAAGCGTTCACCGACGCCGAGATCGACGCGGTCATGCACTTCCTCGAACGCGGCGGACGGCTGGTGGTGATGTTGCACATTCCCTTCCCGCTGACGCCGCTGCTGCGCCGGCTGCACGTCGACTTCTCGAACGGCGTCATCCACGAGCGCGCGCACGTCATCGGCGACGATCCGATCAATTTCCAGGTGACCGACTTGAGCCCACACGCGCTGACGCGCAATGTCGATGCGCTTGCCGTCTTCGGCGCGTGGGCGCTGATGAATGAGGACAAAGACGCCACGATCATCGCGCGTACCGGCCCCACCGCATGGGTCGATCTCAACGGCAACAACCAGCTCGACAAGGGAGATGCCGTCCAATCCTTCGGCGTCGCCGTCGCCGGCCAGGCGGGACGCGGGCAGTTCGTCGTCTTCGGCGACGACGCGATCTTTCAAAATGAGTTTCTAACCAAGGACAACGCCGTGCTGGCCAAGAATCTCGCTTGCTGGCTGGCGCGCACGACCTGCCAAGCGGGCGGATCGACGTGAGCCGCGGCGCGACGGTAGCGCGATTCAGCGGCGGCTCAAGATCAACTTGGCGATGGTTTGCAGCTGGATGTTTGACGTGCCCTCGTAGATCGAGCCGACTTTGGCGTCACGATAGTATTTCTCGGCCGGGAAATCCGCGGTGAAGCCGGCGCCGCCGAACAGCTCGACGCAGACGCTCGCGATGCGCTCGGCGGCGCGGGAAGCAAACAGCTTGGCCATGGCCGCTTCCTTGAGGAACGGCCGGCGTGCCAGCTTGAGCCGCGCCGCGTTGTAGACCAAGAGCCGCGCCGCTTCGAGCTGCGTGGCCAACTCGGCATACTGGAACTGTACCGCTTGAAAGTCGGCGACGGCGCGGCCGAACTGGCGGCGCTCGCGGATGTATGCCCCGGCGTGCTCCAAGGCGCCGCGGGCCAGCCCGATCATCTGCGCGCCGATACCGATGCGGCCTTCGTTGAGCGCTTCGATGGCGTACTTGTACCCCTTGCCGACCTCGCCGAAGACGTTGGCGCGCGGCACGACGCAGTCGTCGAGATGCAACACCACGGTCGATGATGCCCGGATGCCGAGCTTGTCCTCTCGACGGCCAACCGCAAAGCCCGGCGACTCGCGCTCGACCAGGAACGCCGTGATGCCCTTGTAGCCGGCACTCGGATCGACGGTGGCGAAGAGCAGGTACAGTCCCGCTTCGGCGCCGCTGGTGATCCATTGCTTGGTGCCGGTGAGCCGGAAGGCGTCGCCGTCGGCCACGGCGCGCGTCGTCAGCGCAAAGGCGTCGGAGCCGCTGGCCGGCTCGCTGAGGGCGTAGCTGCCGATCAACGAGCGCGTCAGCTGGGGCAAGTAACGCGCTTGCTGGTCCGGCGAGCCCCAGCGCAGCAACGAGTTATTGACCATGGTGTTCTGCACGTCAACGCACACACTCACCGCCGGATCGACGACGGCCAGCTCCTCGATGGCGATGATCGACGCCATGAACCCGGCGCCCGCGCCGCCGAGCTCGGCGGGCACTTCGATGCCCATCAAGCCGACGTCAAAGAGTGCCTGCAGAATCGCAGGATCCATCCGCTGGTCGCGATCCATCTCGCGCACGCGCGGCGCGAGAGTCTTGGCGGCGAACTGCCGCACGGTCTCACGGAACGCGCCATCGCTCGGCTCATCGACGGTTAGCGGTTGGATGACATCACTCACAGCGGCGCTCCTCCGGTTCTCCGTATAGCGCAGATTTGCGGCCGGCCAAATTGATCCGGATGGGTAGCAATGAGCTGTCGGCTTGGCTACAGCAAGAGTCATGGCCATCCTCAAAGTGGCCCGTCTGGGCCATCCGATATTGCGCAAACTTGCCGAGCCCGTGCCGCCGGAAGGCATCGGCGCGCCGGTCATTCAGCAGCTCATCGACGACCTGATCGAAACCATGGTCGAGTACGACGGCGCCGGCTTGGCCGCACCGCAGGTGCACGTCTCGCAGCAGATCGTCGTCTTCGAAGTCGAAGGCAACCCGCGTTACCCCGATGCCGAGTCGATTCCGCTGACGGTCCTGATCAATCCGAAGATCACACCGACGACGCAGCACATGGAAGAGGACTGGGAGGGCTGCCTCAGTCTGCCCGACCTGCGCGGCCAGGTGCCGCGCTACACGCAAGTACGCATCGAGGCCTACGACCGCAAGGGCAAGAAGCTCAACTATGTCGCCAAGGACTTCCACGCGCGCGTCGTGCAGCACGAGTGCGACCATCTCATCGGCACGGTCTTCGTCGACCGCATGAAGTCGATGGCGTCGTTGAGCTTCTTGCGTGAATTCGCGCGCTATCAAGGGGGCGGGAGCAGCAGAGAGTGACCATGCGCGATGTCCTGCGCTTCTGAGCCGGCATGCCCGAGCAAACCTTCGGCGCCGGTGAAATCATCCTGCGCGAAGGTGAGCGCAGCGGCGTGCTCTTCGTCCTTGCCGAGGGGTCGGTCGAGATCCTCAAGGGCGATATCCAGGTGAACACCGTGTCCGATCCTGGCGCCTTCTTCGGCGAGATGTCGGTGCTCCTCGACGCACCGCACATGGCAACCGTTCGCACCCTTGAACCATCGCGCTTCCACGTCGCCGCCGACGCCACCCGCTTTCTCGCGTCGGACCCGGCCGTGGCGCTCGCGGTCTCACGCCTCCTGGCGCGGCGGCTCCACGCAATGATGACCTATCTGGTCGATCTCAAACGCCAGTTCGAGGGCCACGACGATCACTTCGGCATGGTGGACGAGGTGCTGGAAACACTCGCCCACCACCAGGGCGAAGAGCACGCGCCGGGTTCGGATCGCGACCCGGACCCTACGGTCTATTGAAGATCGGCGACCGGCCGTGTCAGCGGCTGATCGAGCTGCACGACCTGGTTCCCCGCGAGTGAGAACCACATGGCGCGTTGCTCCTCGGTGTCGAAGATGACGTGCGTCGGAATCGGGCCGATCTGGCGGCCGGCATTGAAGACCCACGTCGAGCCGATGCGATCGACCCACGACCCACCTTGGCGAAACGGGGATTGATGGATGTGCCCGGTGAGGACCATGTCCGGACGGTATTGCTCGATCCATCGAACCAATTCGGTATCGCCGTAGTGCCGCGTCCCGGCCCAGCTCACCGGCGAGGCGTCGGGCGGGGCGTGATAGATCCACACCCAGTGATTCGCTTGCCGTGCCGCGTCACGTTCGAGCTGTACCCCCACGGCTTCGCACGAACGCGGGCCGTCCCACCACGGGCAGATGGTGAACAGCGTGTCGCCGATCTCATAGCAATCCCCGTCGGCGGCGACGCCGAGCTGATGCACGCGCGACATCCAACGCGCCACCTTTTCGTTCGCCGCATCACGCGCGTTGAGGTCGTGATTCCCCGAGCTCACCAACAGCGTGGTCTTGCGTTGCAGGCGCCGGAGGTAACTGAGGATGACGACGACTTGCGCGTCGAGCGCCACCAGCGAGGAAATGTCGAGGTGATCGCCGGCGATCACCACCAGATCAAAATCGCCGGCGATGCGATCGACCCAGTCGAACTGTTTCAACGTGTAGTGCAGATCAGAAACGAGGAGGCACTTCATCGTAGTCGCTAGACGCATCGGTGTCGTAGCACTTCGCGACTATCCACCCAAGGCTCCCGGTAGGTTGGCGGCAATGCGCGCTACAGCTTCAGGAAACTTCCCGCTGGAATCTTCGCCGCAAAGAACCCCGGCTGGATCAGCCCGGCGACCAGCTCGGCACTGTCAACGATGCGCGGGCCCGGGCGGTTGAGATAGGCGTTGCCGTCGACGGCGTAGACACGCTGGTTGCGCACCGCCGGGAGCTGCTGCCACTCGGGATGGCCCGTCAGTTGAGCCAGCTCACGTCGCGTCTGCTCGAGCTTGAACCCGCAGGGCATGATGATCACGACATCAGGCGCGTACGCGACGAGGTCGTCCCAGGTCAGCGTTGGACTGTGTGCTCCGGGCGGAACCTGGTCGTAGGTCCCACCGCCCAACTCGATCAGCTCCGGGACCCAATTGCCGGCGGCCATTAGCGGCGCCATCCACTCGATGCACGCCACGCGCGGCCGGCTGTGCACGCGCGCGGCGCGCGTGCGGAGAGCCTCGATCCGGGCGCGCAGCTGGCTGGTGACCTCGACACCCGCGGCGTGACGATCCGCGGCAGCCGCCACCCGTAGGATATCGTCGAAAATGTCTTCGAGCCGCGTCGGTTTCAACGACACGATAGTCGCCGGCTTGGTCAGCAGCGCACGCGTCGCGTCGACGACATCCTTGAAGGAGACGGCACACACCTCACATTGATCCTGCGTGACGATGAGGTCGGGCTGGAGCTGTGCAAGCCGTTCGGCGTCGATGCGGTACACGCTCAGCCCGTCGCGCACCAGCAGTCGCACCGCCGCATCGATGCTTGCCGAATCGCCGGACGGATCGATCTTCGGCGCCGTCAGTATCGGCCGACCGATGATCTCCGGCGGGAAATCGCACTCGTGCGACACGCCGACGAGTTGGTCGGCCAACCCGAGCGCGCAGACGATCTCGGTGGCGCTGGGGAGGAGAGAGACGAGTTTCATTGGAGGACCAATTTACGAGTGACAAGTGACGAGTGACGAGCGGGGAAGACGGAGGCGTCCATAGCTTGTCACTCG
>CAZTDK010000320.1:0-7228 GCA_964611965.1 uncultured Binatia bacterium (SeqCode)
GCTGGGTATGGCGGCGCTGAACACGCAAGGCGTCGAAGGCAGCATCTACCAGATGCTCAACCACGGATTGTCGACCGGGGCGCTGTTCCTCGCGGTCGGCGTCATCTACGAGCGACGACACACGCGGCTGATCCGCGAGTTTGGCGGACTCTGGCACCAGCTGCCTGTGTACGGAGCGATCTTTATGATCGTCATGCTGTCGTCGGTCGGGCTCCCCGGGCTCAACGGCTTCGTGGGTGAGTTCCTCATCCTGCTCGGAGCATTCGCCACGCATCGCGTTGCCGCCATCGTCGGGGCCAGTGGCGTGTTGCTGGGCGCGGTGTACATGTTGTGGATGTATCAACGCGTGATGTTCGGCCCTCTGACCAATCCGAAGAACGAGGCGCTCAAGGATCTGTCGACACGCGAGGTGCTGGTGTTTCTGCCGATCCTGATCATGCTCTTCGTGATGGGCCTGTATCCGCAACCGTTCCTGAGCCGTATGGAGCCCTCGGTGCAAGCGTACGTGAGCCGCATGCAGCAGAAGATGGCTGCGGGCGAGTCGGCACCGGTCGGCGTTCAATTGTCGGCGCACAAGGAGCTGAACACTGAACCCTGACGGCTTCCCATCAATGATTGCTCCTCCGGACATATCCTGGTTGGCCATTCTGCCGTTGCTGATCATCACCGGCACCGCGGTGGTTGTGATGGTCGCCGATCTATGGGCCGAAGGTCCGGACCGCGAAGGGCTGGGCTGGATCGGGCTCGTCGGCCTGGTGGCGGCGGCGATTGCGGCGATCGCGCTGTGGAACACGCACGCCAGCAGCTTTGCCGGTGCCGTGGTCATCGATCGCTACGGGCTATTTTTCACGCTGCTGTTCTGTGTCGCCTCGGGGCTGACGTTGCTGATGTCCATGAATTACCTCGAGCTGACCGACATTCGCACCGGCGACTACTATTCGCTGGTGTTGTTCTGCACCGCTGGCATGGTGCTGATGGCGACGGCCGGCGATCTCATCGTGTTGTTCCTCGGTCTCGAGGTCATGTCGATTGCCGCCTACATCCTTGCCGGCATCTGGCGCGAGCAGATGCGTTCGAACGAAGCGGCGTTGAAGTACTTTTTGCTCGGTGCCTTCGCCACCGGATTCCTGCTCTTCGGCATCGCGCTGCTGTACGGCGCCACGGGCAGTACGACACTCGCCACGATCGGCAAGAGCGTCGGCCGCGGATCGGCCGACCAGCAGACATTGCTCATCGCCGGCATGGCCCTGCTGATCATCGGCTTCGGGTTCAAGGTGGCGGCGGTGCCGTTTCACGTCTGGACGCCGGACGTCTATGAAGGCTCACCGACGGCGGTGACGGCACTGATGGCGGTGGGCATCAAGGCGGCGGGGTTCGCCGCATTCGTACGCGTCTTCCTGCACACGCTGTCGTCGCTGGCCACCGACTGGAACCACGTCTTGTGGATGCTGGCCGCGCTGACAATGACCGTCGGCAATGTCACTGCGCTGTTGCAACGCAACATCAAGCGCATGCTGGCATACTCGAGCATCGCGCACGCTGGTTATTTGCTGGTGGGAATGGTTGCCGGTGGCGAAGCCGGCGGCAGTGCGATCCTCTTCTACCTGATTGCCTATGCAATGATGACGCTTGGCGCGTTTGCCGTCGTCATCGCCCTCGGCCGGCGCGGCCAGCCGAACGAGAACTTGGAAGACTATGCGGGAGTTGGGTTCCGCAGCCCGTTCCTCGGCCTGGCAATGATCGTCTTCATGCTGTCGCTCGCCGGTATCCCGCCGCTCGGCGGCTTCATCGGCAAGTTCTATATCTTCAGCGCCGCGATCAAATCCGGCTACGTAGGCCTGGCGGTCATCGGCGTGTTGAACAGCGTGATCTCGGTCTACTACTACGTCGGGGTGCTGGTGCGCATGTACATGACCGACGGCGGTGCCGAGATCGTCGCTCCCAGCGGCCGTCCCTACTTGTTTGCGACCCTGCTGCTCACCATCGTCGGCACGGTGCTGCTGGGCATATTCCCCTCAAGCCTTTTCGAAGTGGCGCGGCAGGCATTCTTGGCGCTGAGTTAGCGACGAAGGTCTGCCGCGGCGTCGATCAGCGCAGCAGTCGGTGCAGCGATTCGATGTCTTTTTTGATGCCAATAAGTAGGTTGCGGTAGGTGTGATCCAGCGAGGGGAGTGGCGCCGGGCGGCGCTCTTCCCGCGGCAGACTCTTCATGCGCTTGCGTGCGCCTTCGATCGTAAAGCGCTCATTGTGCAGCAGTTGCTTGATCTGCAAGAGCGTCTCGACATCCTTGCGACGATAAAGCCGGTGTTTCGACTTTGTCTTGGTGGGTTTGATAATGCTGAACTCGCTCTCCCAGTAACGCAGGACGTACGGCTTGACGCCGACGAGATCGGCGACTTCACCGATCTTGAAATACAGCTTGTCGGGTAACTGGACCCTGGCCTCGGGTTGGTTGGCTTGTTCAGGCATCGGGGTTCATGTTCTTCTTGAGAACCTGGCTCCCCTTGAACGTCAGCACGCGCCGACCGGAAATCATGATCTCCTCGCCGGTTTGCGGATTGCGCCCTTTGCGCGGGCGCTTCTGGTTCACGACAAAGTTGCCGAAGCCGGAAATCTTGACCTTCTCTCCGTTTTCCAGGCGCCCCTTGATGATCTCGAAGATCGACTCGACGATGTCATTGGCCTCTTTTTTCGAGAACCCGATCTTCTCGTAGATGCGCTCGACGATGTCGCCCTTCGTCATAGTCACGTCGCACCTCCGATCGCCCGCACTGCTCTCAGCGCAACTCCACGTTCAAAGCCCTCTGGAGCGCGGCGACCAGCTGCGCATGCGTGTCGTTCACTTCGGCGTCAGTCAGCGTCCGGTCTGGTGCTCGATAGGAAACCGAGTAGGCCAGGCTTTTTTTGCCGGCAGGGATGGGCGCCCCGATGTATTGGTCGAAGAGGTCGACGTCTTCGATCCACGGCGTCGTCGCGCTCCATTCGCGCACGAAGCGAATCACTCGGTCGGATGCGAAAGTGTCCTCGGCCACGACAGCCACGTCTCGTACAACCGCTGGAAATCGCGGAAGATCCCCAAAAACGACGCGCGTCGGACAATACTCAAGCAATTGTTGCAAGTCAAGGTCAAAGACCCAACAAGGACCGCGGATTCCCAGGGTCTCTGTCGCCGTAGGATGCAGCGCGCCGACGACGCCGACGACGCCGCGCACCAGCTCGATGCGCGCCGTCTTGCCGGGGTGAAATGCCGGCAGATCGCCTACGGGACTCCAGCGCGCACCGCCGACCGCCAGGAAATTGAAGAGGGCTTCCAGCACACCTTTGACGTCGGCGAGCTCGGCAACGTCGCCGCGGCGACCCAGACCACGTTGCGGCAGGCTCGGACAGATCGCGCCGGCCAGTCGCCATTGTTCCATGAAATCACTGTCGCGCCAGAAGACCTTGCCGACGGAAAATAGAGCGACGGCCGCGGCGCCCTGGTCAAGGTTGTAGCGAACGGCCCGTGCCAGCCCCGGCAACAAGCTGAGCCGCAACTCGGTGTCGTCCTGGGTGAGCGGATTGCGAATGACCACCGGAGTGCGAGGCCCCTCGCAAGCCGGAAACATCGTGTTCTGGCGTGGCGCGCAGAAGCTGACGAAGACCGCCTCAGTCAATCCCAAGGCCGCCAGGAAATTCTTGAGATCGTGAGGGCGTTGGCGGTCAACGGCCGCCACGCCCGCGGCCAGTGCGCACTCGGGCAGCGTCGTCGGCACATTTTCGTAGCCGACGAGCCGCACGATCTCCTCGATGAGATCAATCTCCCGGGAGAGGTCGGTACGATACGACGGCGGTACGATGGTGAGGGTGCCCGGTGTCGCCGGCGCCACGGCCATTCCCAACGCCTTGAGCTTTGCGATCACGTCGCCACGGGTCACAGGCATGCCCAGCAGCTCGTCAACCCGTTTGAGGCGTAACGCGATCGGAGCCGCGGGGCGTACGGCGGAATAGACGTCGACTCGTCCCTGCGCCGCCGTGCCTCCGGCGAGCTCGCCGATCAATGCCGCGGCACGATCGGCCGCCAACGGTACCCCTTCGATGTCGGTCTGCCGTTCGAAGCGATAGGAGGACTCGCTATGCAAGCCGAGGCGCTTGGCGGTGCGGCGTACGGTGCTCGGCGCGAACCACGCGCTCTCGAGCAGGATGCGTTGTGTGCTCGCCGTGACTTCAGTATCGGCGCCACCCATGACACCGGCGAGCGCCACCGCCTGGTCGCCGGAGGCGATGACCAGGTCGTTCGACTGCAGCGTGCGCGTCTGGCCGTCCAGTGTCGTGAAAGTCGATTCGGCGGCGGCGCGGCGCACGACGATCTCGGCGTGTGGCAAGCGGTCGTAGTCGAACGCGTGCAGCGGCTGGCCGCGCTCGATCATGACATAGTTCGTCACGTCGACGACGTTGTTGATCGGCCGCAGACCGACAGCGCGCAGGCGACACTGCATCCACAGCGGTGACGGCGCGATGCCCACGCCCGAGATCACCCGCCCGACGTAGCGCGCGCACAGATCGTCGTCCACGATCCGTATGGCAATCAGGGCGCTCGCCGGCTCTTTGCCCTCACGTACCGCGATCCGCTGGCGGCGCAAGCGCTGACCGGTCAGCGCCGCGATTTCGCGCGCCAGGCCCAAGACACTCAGGCAGTCGCCTCGGTTTGGGGTCACCGCGATGTCGAGCGCCACGTCCTCGAGTCCAAGCACCCCGGCGACCCGTTCGCCGATCGGCGCGTTCGCCTCCAAAATGAGAATGCCGTTGTCGTCCGGGCCGATTTCGAGCTCGGCTTCCGAGCACAACATGCCGGCGGAGGCCACACCACGGATCTCCGTGGCTTCGATGCGGCGGCCGCCGGGCAGCATCGCGCCCGGCGGCGCATGGCAGACACGCGCCCCGGCGCGGACATTCGGTGCGCCGCAGACGACGGCGGCGATCGCGTCGCCGCGCGTGCGTACGTCGCAGACGCTCAGGCGCTCGGCGTGCGGGTGCGGGCGCACTTGCACGATCTCGGCACAGCACACGTCGGCGAGCTCGCGGCCGCGGTCTTCGATCGACTCGATTTCCAAGCCGGCGAGCGTCAGCCGTTCCGCCAGGCGCTCCAGTGGCAGGGTCATTTCGACGAATTCGGCCAGCCAGTTCCACGTCACTTTCATCGCGTCACCCGAAAGGTACAGCTTATAGGGGAAAGCCGCCGGGCGTCAAAGAGCGTGCGTCCAGACCGAACGGGGACGCGGGTGCCGCCGCGTGACCGCGTTCAATCTTGGCGCCGGCACCCTAGAGAGACCAACGGGAGCGGTCCCTAGAAGAGACGCGGGCCGCAGCCCTAGATACTTTTTGGGGGGGAGCTGTGCCGCGCTTGAAATCAGTGTGCGAGGGCGGCCCGGAGCGACCAACGGAGCGGTCCATAGAATAGACGCCGGGCGCAGCCCGCTGTTGATCCGGTGACGCCGCCACGGTACGGTGCACTGCACCTGGATACACATGGTATTTCTCGATCGATTGTTACCAGCATGGCGTCATAGCGACCCGGAGGTGCGCGCATCCGCGGTGCGCGAGCTCGGGCGCAGCTCTTTGGACGTTCTGGCAGCCGTTGCCCGCAGCGACAGCGACCCCCGGGTCCGTCGCATCGCCGTCAAGAAGCTGGACGATACGGAGCTGCTGCTCGAGATCGGGCGCACCGACGCCGATGCGGAGCTGCGATCGTTCGCCAGCGCGCGTGCGGAGGAGCTGCTCTTGGAGTGCGCGCTCTCGGGGCAGCCGCCGGAAGACTGCTTGCGCGCACTGGACGCCTTGACTCGACCAAGTCATCGAGTGACGGTCGCGACGCGCGCCGTGCACTCCCGTGTGCGCGCTGCCGCGTTGTCGGCGCTGGCGGCGGACGAGCGGTCGCTCGCCGAGATTGCCCGGCGCAGTGACGATCCACAGATCGGCCTGAGCGCCCTCGAACGCGTCACCGACGTTGCCCTGCTGCAGCGCATCGCGGCCGGCGACGCGCCGGCCGAGGTGGCGCTCGCCGCCCTGGCACGCGTCAACGATCCCGACCGGCTGCAGGTGATCGCGGAAGATCTCCAGGCCCAAAAGGGGGTGCGCAAGCGGGCGCGCGCCATGCTGGATCTCGTCGTCGGCGAGGATCACCCGATTCGCGTGGCGGCGCGGCGCGACCGTCAGGCGCAGCTGTGCGTCGCCGTCGAGCGGTTGAGCGATGCGCTGGACCCGGCAGCTATGCTCGTGGCATTGCGCGACGCCGAGCACGACTGGCAGGAGCTCTCGACGCGCACTGCAGCGGACCCAGTTGTGGAAGAGCGTTTTCGGCACGCCTGCGAGGCGACGCGCGAGGCCATGACTCGTGCCGAGCTCCGCGATGCCGAAGGACGCCGGCGCGCGGCGGCACGCGAGGCGAGCCTCGCGGCGCGGCGGCAGCTCTGCGAAACCGTCGAGGCGCTCCAGGGTCCGGAGACCCCCGAGCGCCTCGAAGCTGCCCGCGGGGCGTGGCGAGCCCTTGCCCCCTTCGATGATCCGCGTGGTCGTGACCTCGATGCGCGCTTTGCCCAGGCCGTGGAGCGCTGCGAACAGCGCTACGAGCGCTGGCGGTTGCGCGATGACTTCCGCGTGCAGCTCGAAGGGTTGGTCAACGAGGCCGAACGGCTGGTGGCTTCGGGCGATCCGCGCGCCGCGACCCGCCCCCGCGCGGCGCTCGAAAAGCAGTGGGCGCAGCTGGAATCATCGCCCGCCGGAGTGAAGTGGCTCGCCGACGAGCGGACGTTGCAGCGGCGGTTCGTCGAGGCCGGCGCGGCATTACGGCAGCAAGAGGAGTCGGTGCGCGCTGCCCGCCAGGAACGTGAACGCGAGACCCTGGTTCAGGTGAAGGCGCTCTGCCATCACCTGGAACAGCTGGCGCAAGCCGAGTCGGTCACGCCCACCGCGGCGCAGCGTGTTTTGGAGACCGCGGACGTCGCGGTGGAGCATCTGCGTGTTCTCCCCGCCGGCGAACGCGACACCCTGCGACAACGCCTGGCAGACGCGCGTCAAGCCCTCATCCAACGTGTCGATGCGCAAGCGGCGGCGGAGGACTGGAAGCGATGGGCCAACGCCGACGTGCAACAGCAGCTCATCGAGCGGGCGGAGGCCGTGCTCGCGAGCGATGATCCGCGACTAATGTTGAAAGAGATCGGACGGCTCGAACAAGAGTGGAAGCGCTTCGCGG
>CAZTDK010000321.1:0-7224 GCA_964611965.1 uncultured Binatia bacterium (SeqCode)
ACAGGTGCAAGACGTCTTCGGCTTCGAGCAGATCATCGGCCGCAGCCCGGCGATGCGGCGGGTGTTCGAGACCATCGAGAAGGTGGCCGACACCGATGTTACAGTCTTGATCCGCGGCGAGAGCGGCACGGGAAAGGAGTTGGTGGCGAACGCGCTCCACTACCGCAGCCCGCGGCGCAGCCAGCCGCTGATCAAGATGAACTGTGCCGCGCTCAGCCGTGAGCTGGTGGAAAGCGAGCTCTTCGGCCACGAGCGCGGCGCCTTCACCGGCGCGGTGGCACGCCGCGAAGGCAAATTCGAAGCTGCCGACGGCGGCACGCTGTTCCTCGACGAGTGCGGCGACATGCCGCTGGAGACGCAGGCCAAGCTGCTGCGCGCCATCCAGGAAAAGGAGTTCGAGCGTGTTGGCGGCAACCAGCCGATCACCGTCGACGTGCGCCTGCTCGCCGCCACCAACCAGGATCTCGAAGCGGCGGTGCGCGCCGGACGCTTCCGCGAAGACCTCTATTACCGGCTGCGCGTCATCGAGCTGGTGATTCCTCCGTTGCATGAACGCCGCGAGGACATTCCGCTGCTGGTCGATCATTTCCTCACCGCGGCGGCGCAGCGCTTCCGGCGCGACCCGCGGCCGTTGACGCCGCAGGCGCTGCAGGCCTGCATCACCCATCAGTGGCGCGGCAACGTGCGCGAGCTGCGTTCCGCTGTCGAGCAGGCATTGCTGCTGGCGCCCGGGCCGGAGATTACCGAGGCCGATCTCTTCAGCCGAGCCCCGCAGGCGCCGCCGCCGGCCGCCGCCGCTGCAGCGAGCAGCCTGTCGGACTTGGAACCCCGCAGCGACCAATCCTGTCCTGAGGCTCCCCGAAGGGGGGAGCGGGCCATAGAAAGGCCGCCGCCCGCAGGGCTGTCCTTCCGCGAAGCGAAGGATCGCCTGGTCGAAGACTTCGAGCGCGAGTTCCTGCAGCAAGCGTTGCGCCGCCACGGTGGCAACATCACCAAGGCTGCGGAAGAGGTCGGCATGTACCGGCAGAATTTTCAGCAGAAGATGCGCGAGCTGGGAATCAAGAATAGTGACGAGTGATCAGTGACGAGTGACGAGCACGAGGCGCCCCGCACGTGTCATCCGTCACGGATTTGGAAGCAGTGAGCGGTGATGCGTACTGAGCTGCCGACTGGTGGGGAGGTCGGTGACGGGTCACTCGTCACTCGTCACTGGTCACTGCCTCAGCGCCGGCGCGCGCAGGTCTGCCTGGCGCTGCTCTGCCTTATCGTTTTTGCGGGCGCGTCGTACCGCTTTACCTCACTCGACCGGGCCTACTACCGCGAGGAGGTGCGCATCGGCGCCATGCCGGCGTGGCTCGCGTTGCCGGTGCCGCCGCCGGTTGGCCGCTTCGGTCCGCCGGATCCACCGTCGCCGCTGCCGCCGGTGGTGATTGTCCAGCACGGGTTCTCCGCCAGCCGGCAGGCGATGGGCTGGATCGTGCGCGGGCTGGTGCGCAACGGCTTTGCGGTGCTCGCCGCGGATTTCCGCGGCCACGGGCAGAATCCGACGTCCTTCAACTACGCCGAGCTGAGTGACGATATCGCCAACCTGATCGCGTATGCGCAGCGCCGCCCGGAAGTGGATGGACAGCACATCGCGCTGGTTGGGCATTCCATGGGTGCGCACGCCGTGTACGACTATGCGCTGCGACATGCGGACATCGACGCCGTCGTGCCGATCTCCGGCAGCGCTCCCGAGGGCAGCACGCAGCGGCCGCACAACGTGTTGCTGATCGATGCCGGCGGCGACCCGGAGCGCATTCGCTTGATGTCGCGTGCCGCGATGATTCGACTCACCGGCCGCGCCGGCGTTGCGCTCGATGTGACCGACGGCGACCTGCGCGCGGGCACGGGACGGCGTTTCGTGGAAGTGCCCCGGAACGACCATGTGACGATCTTGTTTTCCGAGACACCGGTGCGCGAGATCGTCGACTGGCTACGCGGCACCTGGAACCTGCCGCCCGCGCTGTTCCAACCGGCGCCGCCGGGACTCGTGGCCGCCGGCCTGATCGCCGTGATCGCCGGGTTGTTGGTATTCTTCCCGGTCGCCGGCTTTCTGGCCGCGGCGTTGCTGCGTGCGCGGCCGTTGCCGGGCGCACCAGAGATTGCCTCAAAACTCACAGACAACAGACTGGGAGACGACAGACAACAGACGCACGTCATTGCTCACGCCGGAGTTGGATCTGTTGTCTGTCCGTCTGCAGTCTGTTGTCCCACAGGTCTTGAGACAGCCTCATCAGCGCCCGGCGGCGTGTGGATGGTTGCGGTGGCCGTTGTGGTGGCCGGCATCGCGCTGCTTGGCGGTACGCCGCTGTCGTTCATGCCGTTCGTGGCGGGCAACGAGTTGGCGTCTTTTTTTCTGCTCGCCGGCGCGCTCTATGCCGTGTGGTTGCGCTGGCGCCGGCCGCCGGCGGCCGGCGCGGCGAGCGAGCGCTTCCGTGCCGTGCTCCTGGGGATCGTCGCGTTCGCCGTGGTCTACGCCACCTTCGGAGTGGCGGTGACCCGCTTATTCTTCAACCTCCTGCTCGATGGTCAGCGCTGCTTGTGGTTCGTCTGCGTCTCCATCCTGTTTCTGCCGCTGGGGATCGGGCTGGAGTCGGCGCTGCGTCCTGCCGGTGGGGGGCGAGCGGTGGCGCGCTCCCTCGCGGCGAAGGGGCTTCTGCTCGCCGGGCTGGCGCTGGCAATTTTCGTCTTCGGTACTTTGCCACCGGTGATTGGCCTGATGATTCCGTCGCTGGCGATCATTCTGCCGATCATCGAAGCCGTCGCGGCACGGCTCTATGCCGTCTCCGGCAGTCCCATCGCCAGCGGTGTGCTGACCGCGCTCTTCCTGGCGTGGATCCCGGCGGCGATCTTTCCGATCGGGTACTGAGAGGGAAGCTAAGGCGAAGGGGACTATAGCGGATTTAACGGATTAGTCGCTGTTTCTTGAAGCGCTCGGAGTGCGAGATGGCCTGCACCACGTTGACCTTCACCGGCACCTGAAACGGCCGCAGTTGTTCGCGGCAGTGCTGCTTGACCCGCCGCGCAACGGCCTTCGGATCTTCGTCGTGGATCAGCGAAACCTGGGCGCAGACCATATTGCCGGTGATCGGGTTCGATTCCTTGTAGACCAGCACGCCGGCAATGTTCTCGATGCCTTGAATGGCGCTTTCGACCTCGGCCGGATGGACCTTTTCACCGCCGACGTTGATGATCTCGGAGAGTCGGCCGCGGATCCGCACGTATTCGCCGTCTTGCTCGACGGCATCGCCGGTTACGAACCAGCCGTCGTCCGTGAACGGGCTGGGCGCGTTCAGGTATCCCAGCATGGCCGAACGTGACTGGATCTGCAGAATCCCGTCGACGATGCGCGTCTGGAAGCCTTCGCCGCCCACCTTCACCCAGAGCGAATCGGAGCTGCGGGATTTCGACCGCAAAATGCCGACCTCCGACAAGCCATAGGTCTGCAGCAGCTCGATACCCGGCAGCAATGCATGGATGCGCGCCAGCGTCCCTTCCGGCATCGGCTCGGTGCCGTAGGTGATCAGCTGCAGCGCACGGAGATCGTAGCGCTTGTACGCTTCACTCAAGAGCACGAGGTTCAAGAACGTTGGCGACGTCGGGAGCAGCTCGACGTGATAGCGCTCGACCGCGCGCAGCACGCCATCCGGGCTGCGGTCGGCCGTCGTCACCATGCACCCGCCGTTCGAGAGGGTGTAGAGCATGGTGTTGATGCCGCCGATGTGATCGAACATCAGGAACGCCATGGTGCGCCGCGTATGCCGGCGCTGCGTGAACTTCTCCAGGATCCCCACCATGTCGTGGACGGCGGCCTTGCTCTTGCCGGTGGAGCCCGATGAAAACAGCACGAGTCCGGGATGACGCCGCGCCCGCAGCTCCTGGTAATGTTCGTGCGTCGCCGCCGTTGGAAGGCGTGTCAGGGTTGCGTGGTCGTGCGCATCCAGCGCCGCGCGCACCTCGACTTCCGCGATCTCGAGGAACTCGTCGCGCTTGCTCTGCACCGCGGGGCTCAGGGGCACGAGGATGAACCCGGCGTCGACGAGTGCCAGGAACGCCGCCACCGCATGGGGAGAGAAATCGGCCTCCAGCGCGACCACCGAACCGGCATCTACCGCTGCGCTCTGCAGGCGTGCCTTCCAGTGTTCCACCTGCTCCAGCAGCCAACCGTAGCGGTACGTTTCGTCGTGCCAGATGATGGCTTCGGCATCGGCGTGCGCCGCGAAGCGTTCGAGAACGAAGTCCAGGTGAGCCACGGTCACACGCCTCCGAGGTAGATGACTTGCCCGGTGATGAAGTTGCTCTCCGGCCGCAGAAAGAAATCGACGACATTGGTGATGTCGCCGATCTCGGCAAAACGTGCGATGGCCTGCCGTGCGAGCAGCCGTTGCAGCCGGTCTTCACCGACGCCGCGGACCAGGTCGGTTCTGATGGGTGCGGGCCCCAGGGCGTTCACCGTGATCCCCAACGGGCCGAACTCCCGGGCCAGGATCCTCGTCAGCGTCTCGAGCGCGGCTTTCGAGGCGGCGTACACCGCCTCGCCTTCGAGGTGCAATGGCACGGCGACCGTGGTGAGATTCACGATCCGCCCGCGCTGGACCTTTTGCATCAGCTTCGCCGCTTCGCGGCAAAAGAGGAATGCGCCGGCGACGTTGGTTCGCAGCACCCGTTCGACCGTAGCCAGCGGCGTCAGCAGCGCGTGGTTCATCGAGGCAATGCCGGCGTTGTTGATCACGGCGTCGAGCCGTGCGAAGCGCTTGCGTACGGCCGAGAACAGTTCCTTGACCGCCGGCTCGTCGGCCACGTCGAGGCAAAAGTGGTGATAGCCGGCTGGCTGGGTCTCGGCTGCTTCGCGGCTACATCCGACGACGATATATCCCCGCGCGAGGTAATGCTCCGCCAATTGTCGGCCGATGCCTTTGCGTGTTCCGGTGATCACGATCACCGGCTGCTCAGTCACGGCGCTGTGCCTCGTGCGACGGTGCCTCTTGGGCCGGTGGTTCCAGCAACTCGGCGATGAAGTCGACGATGGTCTCGATAGTACGGAACGGGCTGCGCTCGCGCGCCATGGCCTCGTCGGTGACCAACGAGATCTCGGCGTCGAATCCGTCGCTGATCCCTTCTTCGACGCTGACCACGAAGTGGACCAACCCGAGCGAGTCGAAGGCCCCCTTGCGCCCGAACAGGACCGTTGTCGGCGCCTTCTCGATGGGTCCGAATTTGCCCGCTTGCGCGGCGTTCGCTTCGTCGATCGCCGCGTACACGACGTCGGTGATCTTCTGCTTGTCGACGTTCATTACGCCTCTTCTCTGAGCTCGGTCGCCCACTGCGCTTTGCCGATCGGAGGGCCGGATCATCAAGCCCGGCTGCGTTTCTCACCCCAACCCGTGCGCTACGACCAGACTATCATTTGTGTTTCGCATACGTCGCAGGTCGCGCAACGTCAAGCGCTTTCGGTGTCTGGAGAAGCGGGCGGACTGCAAGGCGGCGCAGCATGGCTCGCCACTGCACACGAGCATTTGGAGCGGCGGGGCCGCGCGCCGCGAAATCAGATCTCCGCGCGGCCGGATGCCGGCTCGGCATGCGTCGTGCGCCGGCCGAAGCGATAGCGGATCGAGACCCGCGCGACTAGCGTCCCGTTGTGCATGCGTGACATGATCATCGAAGCCTTGTTGCCGGCGCGCACGGCCGAGACCGTGCAGCGCACGCCGAGTGCGGCGAGCCGTTGGCTGGCGGCATTGACCATTGCCCACGAGCCGACCTTCTCGCCGGGAATGACGAACATCCCCGCGGTGAGCCGGGCGGGCTCGCGGATGTACGGCTTGGCGACGGCATAGAAGGGCTGATTGGGTCCGACGCTGTCCAGGTACCACACGGCCCCGACGAGGCGCTCGCCGCACTGCGCGACGGCGCTTTCCCGCCAACCGCGCGCCAGGCTGGCGCGGCGTTCCGCCAAGGGCATGCGACTCAGGGAAAAAGGCATCAGACGGGCGACGGTGTCGATGTCTTCCTCGCGCATCGGGCGTACCGTGGCGCCCTTGATCTCGACCGGGAGCGTGAACGGCTCGGCGGCGGCCTCGAGTGGGCGGATGAACACCACGTATTCCTCGGTGCCGAACAGGCGCGTCCAGATCCGCTCTGCGGTGAGCCGCGGACCTTCCTCGCGCAACGCCAGCAGGAACGAGCGGAGCAGCAGCATGGCCGGTGCCTTCAGCGCAGCAGAGCCGCAACCACGGTGAACGGACTCCGCCAAACGAGACCTGCCGCCGCCTGGGGCATGACGATCCCTCCTCTTATGTTCATCGACTGATCTGTAGTCCCGGTGGCGCGATGCAGTCAACGCCTGCGATTCTCTCGGCGTGAACTTCCGCGGATTCCCCGCTCAATGCCGCCTTCTCCGCTCTTCGCCTCGCGTTCGATCCGGGCTACACTCGAAAAAAGAGAGAGAGGAGACGCCATGAGCGAGCTTCGCTATCCAAACGAAAGCCAAGCGTATCGCGATGCGCGCGCCGATTTGCTGAAGGACGAGCAGACGCTCGTCGAGCAGACGAAAGCTTTGGCGGAAAAACGCCGCAAGCTGCCGCTCGGCGGCCAACTGAAAGAGGACTACGTGTTCCAGTGGGCCAACGACGGAAAGGTCGGACAGCGCGTGAAATTCTCAGAGCTGTTCGGCGATAAAGACTCGCTACTGCTCTACTCGTTCATGTTCGGTCCGAACTGGGACAAGCCCTGTCCCTCTTGCACGTCGCTGATGGACGGGTTCGATCGCACCTGGTACTCGGTCGCGCAGAACGCCGCCTTCGCCGCGGTTGCCAAGGCCCCTGCCGAACGCATCAACGCATGGGCGAAGGAACGCGGCTGGTTGCAGATCCCGCTGCTGTCTGGATCGCAGTCGACCTATCAGGCGGACTACAAGTGCCAGCGCGACAGCGACGACATGCAATTGCCGGTGATGCATGTCTTCACGAAGCGCGACGGCAAGATTTTTCATTTCTGGGGCACCGAGTTGACGTCGAACCACGTCGACACGGTGTGGCCGTACTGGAACCTGATGGACTTCACGCCGGAGGGCCGGCCGGATCGTCCCACGCCGCCGCAGCGGTTCAGGTCGGAGTTTCTGGAGAGGAATTATCCCGGAAACCCCAGTTAGGGAGAGTTGAAAGAAGCGCATCGTTCTGAAACCCG
>CAZTDK010000322.1:0-7204 GCA_964611965.1 uncultured Binatia bacterium (SeqCode)
ATGTCTCCCGTAATACAAAGCAGGTCCGGAGCCAGCGCATTGACCTGCGCGACGAAGCGCTCGAGCTCGGCGCGTCCGAGATTTTGTCCGACGTGGATGTCACTGATCTGCACGATGCGCAGGGCGTGCAGGGCTCGAGGCGCGGCGCGCAGCGGCAATCCAAGGCGGACGATCTTCAAGCGCTGCTGGCCGATACTATACCCGTAACCGAACATCAGTCCGACGGTTGCCAGGCCCGCGTTCGCGAGCCAATGGCACACGACATCGACGCCCGATTCCGCTGCCAGACCGGCGCGCGCGGTCCACGCCTGCGCGGCGAGCGCGCTCAGAAAGAACTTGGCTGACACCCACAGTGTGCCGACGAACAACAGCACGGCGCCGCAGAAGAGGCTGGTGAAGGCGACCGCGAAGTAGGCGCGCATCCAGCCACTCATCGGCAAATGTTCGCGCGCCTGGTGCTGAGACCGGGTGGCCAGGTGACGGCTCGCCACGTAGATCGGGATGGGGGCACCGACGCTGAGCACCAACGGCAGGGCGTTGACGACGTTCGGGAAGATCCACCACAGCACCACCCACTGCGATACGCTCATCGCGAAAAACACGATGTCGAAAAAGTGGCGATAGACCACGCGAAGGACACGCGCACGCCAGGGCGTGAAGGTCTCGACCGCTGCGGACATTGGTGCGGGAACGTAACCGAATTATTCGGCTTCCGCCAGGCCAATTTGCTGCCGGCATCGGTTGCACTTTGCGATGCCGCGACCCGATAGGGAGCCGGTCCGTGAAAGCGAACGCGACTGCAGCCCCGTTGAACTCTTCGCGCTCTGCACTAGACTGCACGGATGGCCAGAGAGTTTCGCCGTGCGCTGCGTTCGGGAACGGTCGCTGCGTTGATTGGCCTAGTCGTGGGAACCGGGGGAGAGACCGCAATGGCATTTACGCTGTCGAGCGCTTCCTTTTCCGCCGGCGGGGAGATTCCCCCGCAGCACACCTGCACGGGAGCGAATCAGTCGCCGGTGTTGAGCTGGCGCGATGCGCCGCCCCGCACCAAGTGCTTCGCCCTGATTGTCGATGACCCCGATGCGCCCGCCGGCGACTGGGTGCATTGGGTACTCTACGATCTGCCGGCAGACGCGAGCCAATTGCCCCAGGCGGTGCCCGCCTCCGAAACGCCGGCCAGCGGGGGCAAGCAAGGCCTCAATGATTTTCAAAAGATCGGCTACGGCGGCCCATGCCCACCGCCGGGCAAGCCGCATCGGTACTTCTTCAAGCTGTATGCCCTCGATGCGCCACTCAACCTCCAGCCGCGCGCCGGTAAGTCCGAGGTCGTGCGTGCCATGGAGGGACACGTCCTGGGGCACACGGAATTGGTGGGAACGTACAAACGCTGATGGGGTCCGGCTGCAGATGGCATATGGCTGATCGCGCATCGCCGCTCGCCCGGCAAGATTACCTGGCGACCCATCAACCAGCGATCAGCGATCGGCCATCCGCGGGCTCAGCCCTTCTTGGCGCGCGCACGCGCGGGCTTCTTCGTGGCGGACTCGGCGGCGGCTTTGAACTCGAGCACTGATTGCTGCAAGGCTTGTCGCTCGATCAGCTTGCGGATAGGGCCCGGCACCCAGAATCCCAGCGATACGGATTGCCGGCAGGTGGCGCGACTCGAGCGCGCGCCGAGTTTCTCGAAGCGGTAATCACCTGCGACGGCGTCGATGTCACCGTCCACCGCTTTCCACGTGAGATGCGTGGGTTTGTCGTAGCAATACTCCAAGACGTAACGAATCGTCTTCAGCTTCATGTCGATGTGAAACTCGACGCGCTTGGCCAGGCCGTCGGGGTAATGCTCCAGCACCCGGGATCTCTCAATGGACGAGAACCAGTCGGGATACCGCTCGAAATCAGTGATCGTGGCGAAACATTGATCCACCGACGCCGCAATTTCCGTGCTGAATTTCTGCTCACCGCTGACGCTCATGCGGCGCGATTATGTCCAAGGATGGGTGCGAAGGCAAAGGGGACAACGTCCGTGCCAGGCTGAACTTTCGCGCATACGCCTACCACTGCATTGCATGGGCCCACGGATCCCCCGCCGGCTGTGGCGTGACGGCCGGCACCGGCTTGGAGGTGACGGTGCGTTCGCTGTAGTGCGACGTCGTATTGAGTAGGACGTCGATGGTGTGGGTGCCGTGATTGATGACGAGCAGATCCTTGCGCCCATCTTCGTTGAAGTCACCGGCGGCCAGCGCCGTAGGATGGTGTCCGACCGGAAAGTGAATCGGGTCGTCGAAGACGTTGTTGTCGCGCCCGAGCAGAATGGAGATGCGGTCCTCGCCTTCGTCGGTCACCGCGAGGTCCAGGCGATGATCGCCGTTGAAGTCGTCGGACACCAGCGGGCGCACCTGCGTGCCCATCTCGCCGGTCGTCGGGGCCGCCAACCCGCCGGGCTTTCCTTTGAGGATGGAGACCTTCTCCTCGCGCTGATTGCCGACGATGAGATCGAGATGATGATCGTTGTCCATGTCGCCCGGCATGAGGAAGCTCGGATGCGGGAGCACGGGGAAATTCACCGTCCGCGGGAAGCGGCCCTTGCCATCGCCGAAGGCCACGGAGACGCTGTTCGACAGGGTGTTGGCGGCGGCGACGTCCAGCGCCCCGTCGCCGTCGAAATCACCGGTGGTCACGGCACCGGGGCCGACACCGACGGTGATCAGCAGCGGTGCCGCGAAGTTGCCGGTGCCGTTGCCGGCGAGAATGGCAATGTCATCTCCGCCAAAGTCGGCGACCGCGAGGTCCGGATGTCCATCCCCGTCGAAGTCGGCGACCGCCAGCGCCCGCGGTTGCCTTCCGACTTTGATCGTCGTGCGAGTGGTGAAGCCGGCGTGTCCGTCACCCAGTAAGATCTGTACGGTGGACGAGCTTTCGTTGGCGACCGCCACATCAAGGTGGCCGTCGCCGTTGAAGTCGGCGACCGCGGCGGCGCGCGGGTCGGGTCCGCCATCGAGTGTCGGAACACCGCTGAAGTGGCCGTTTCCTTCGTTGCGGATCAGGGTGACCGCGTCGCCGATGCGATTGGTGACCGCCAGATCGACCAGGCCGTCGCCGGTGACATCCTGGGCGATCAGGCTTGCGGTGCCGGTGCCGACACTGAACATTGGACCCGGCCGGAAGCCTCCTTTTCCATCGCCAAGGAGCTGGCTCACCACGCCGCGCTGCGTATCGAGCACGGCGACGTCCGTGGCGCCGTCGCCGTCGAAGTCAGCCGTCACGGCCGCCCGCAGATTGGGGTTCTGGAGAATCTGGCGCGGCTCGTGGAACGCGCCACTCCCATCGCCGATGAGCCCAACGAGGCCCACGTCGTTGATCACGGCAAGATCGAGAATGCCGTCGCCGTTGAAGTCGTGCGCCACCGCGGCACGCGGTCTGGTGCCCGCCGCCGACGCATGCAGCGGGGTGAACTGGCCGGTACCATCGCCGCTGAAAATTCCAACGGCCCCGGCCTCGCTGTTGAGGATCGCCAAGTCGATCCGTCCATCCCCATTGAAATCGCCGCTTACCAGCCCTTGTCCGGGGATGCCCGCGTCGAGATCCCGCGCCGGGGCGAAGCGACCATGGCCGTCACCGAGCAAGACCGAAGCTCCTTCGCCGGTGCCGACGACGAGATCCACTCGTTGGTCGCCGTTGACGTCCACGGCGAGCACGCTGTGCGCCCGCCCCCCAACCGTCAGCTTCTGCGCGCTGCCGAAGCTCCCGAGGCCGTCGCCGCGTTGCACGTGCACGTCCGCGGTGTCGCCGTTGACGTAGGCGATGTCGGCATGTCCATCGTGGTCAAAGTCGGCCACCGCGACCGCTTCCGGAGCCGAGCTCGTACGCACCGCCAGCGGTGTGGAGAAGCCATGGTGGTCGTTGCCGAACAGGATCGAAAAGCCGCCATCGGTGGCGATAATCAGGTCGGGCCAACGATCATGGTTGACCGATCCGGCCACGACCGCCGTCGGCGCCGACCCGGCGGGGAAGTCGGTGCGGGTGGCGAACGATACCTGGGCGGCCGCTGTGCGCGCAAGCATACCCAGCAGCGCGATGCCGACCAACCGACGCAGCCGAGTGCTTCCCATGACGGAAAGGCTATCGCGGGAATCACCGGGACTGTCAACGCCTCTTTCTATGCCGCGCGGCCCCGTACGACGCTGCCTCAAACCGCACTGCGGCTTGATTCCCTCGCGGCCCCGTGCTCAAGAAGCGCAGACCACCGAGGAGGAACCTCCATGTCAGTTGACCTGAGCGCCGTCGGCAAACAGCTGCCCGCAACCCAGTTCACCTATACCGAGCGCGATGTGATGCTCTACGCCCTCGGCGTCGGCGCCGGTACGGATGAGCTGCAATTTACGTACGAGCGCGACTTAAAGGTGCTGCCGACGTTTGGGGTCATCCCGGCGTTTCCCGCGTTGGCCGCCTTGGGGACAGCGATGTCGGTGAACCCGATGATGGTATTGCACGGTGAGCAGCGGATCGAGCTGCACGCGTCGTTGCCGACCTACGGGACGCTGACCACCACGCCCACCATTCGCGCCATCTATGACAAGGGGAAGGGTGCCCTGCTCGTCGTCGATGCGGAGACCCGCGATACCAAGGGCGTGCTCCTGTGCACCAATACCTTCAGCGCCTTTGCGCGCGGCGAGGGCGGCTTCGGCGGTGACCGTGGACCGAGTGGACCGAAAAACGTTCCACCGGAGCGTGCGCCCGACACGGTGGTGGAAATGGTCACGCTGCCGCAGCAAGCGCTGTTGTATCGGCTCTCCGGTGATATGAACCCGCTGCACGCGGATCCCGATTTCGCCAAGATGGGCGGTTACGATCGGCCGATCCTGCACGGCCTGTGCTCGTTCGGCCACGTCGGGCGCGCCGTTCTGCGCAGCTACTGCGGCAACGATCCGCGCAAGCTCAAGGCACTGGAGGTGCGCTTCGCCGGTGTCGTGTTCCCGGGCGAAACCATTGTGACCGAGATGTGGAAGGTCGGCGACGGAGAGGTGATTCTGCAGGCCAAAGCCAAGGAACGTGGAGAGGTGACGATCTCCTTTGCCAGCGCGACGCTGGCGTCGTAAGCTGAGCCAGTACCGTCAATTCGATGAGAGACACGCCGCCACAAAGGCTTATTGGGCATCGGAAGGCAAGGCGGAATCGCCCAAGCCCCCAAGCCCCCAAGCCGGCCAGCCCTTTTCCGAAACGGGATCGATCGTGAAGATCCTGGTCACCGGCGGCGCCGGCTTCATCGGCTCGAATTTCATTCGCTACGTGCTCGAACACTACCCGGCGGATGACATCGTCAACCTCGATGCGCTGACCTATGCGGGCAATCTCGAGAACCTGGCGGACATCGCCGAGCATCCGCGCTACCGCTTCGTGCGTGGTGATATTGCCAACGGTGTCGTGGTCGATGCGGCGATGCGCGACGTCGCCGTCGTGATCAACTTTGCCGCCGAGACCCACGTCGATCGGAGCATTGACGATGCGACCGCGTTCCTGCACACCAACGTCAGTGGCACCGTGGTGCTCCTCGATGCGGCGCGACGCAACGGCGTGCAGCGTTTTCTGCAAGTGTCGACCGACGAGGTGTACGGCAGCTTGGGGCCGACGGGGCACTTCACCGAAACCTCGCCATTGTGCCCGAGCAGCCCATACTCCGCGAGCAAGGCTGCGGCCGATTTGCTGGCGTTGTCGTTCTGGACCACCTATCAGTTGCCCGTGATGATTACCCGCTGCTCGAACAACTTCGGGCCCTACCAGTTTCCTGAGAAGGTTATTCCGTTGTTCGTGACCAATGCGCTCGATGATCAACCTCTGCCGCTGTACGGTGACGGATTGAACGTGCGCGAATGGATTCACGTCGAAGATCACTGTGCGGCCCTCGATCACGTCATGCGCGGCGGCCGGGCGGGTGAGGTGTACAACATCGGCGCCGGCAGCGAGCTCACCAACCGGGCGCTCTCGGAGCGTATCCTCGAAGGGCTCGGCAAGCCGCTGGCGCTGATCCAGTATGTGACGGATCGTCCCGGGCATGACCGGCGCTACGCCATCGATGCGAGCAAGATCCGGGAGGAGTTGGGGTGGCACCCGGCGCGCGGTTTCGAGGATGGCCTGCAAAGGACGATTGCCTGGTACCGCGACAACGCCGAGTGGTGGCGGCGCGTGAAGAGTGGCGCCTATCGAAAGTACTACGAGCGCCTGTACGGGGCGCGCCTGCGCGCCGCCGGCGAACGGACGGGCGCGGCATGACGCGCGTCGATGCCTGCCCGAGCGAGGTGGGGCGGTGAGCGGTCACTCGGCAGCCATTACCCCAGCCGCCGCGCCGGGGGACCGGGAGAAGCAGGCGCCGCTGGTGGCTTCGGAAACGCGGCCGCCGCATCCAGCGCCCGCGTCTTCTTTCGCCGATGTGTGGCGCCTGCTGCGGCCGACGCAATGGAGCAAGAACACCGTCCTGTTCGCCGCGCTCGTGTTCGCCAAGCACTTGTTCGACCCGCACGACGTTCTGCTCGTCAGTCTCGCCTTCGTCTGCTTCTGCGCCATGGCCAGCGGCGCCTACGTGATGAACGATTTGCGCGACTGCGAGCGCGACCGGCAGCATCCGCTCAAGGCGCAGCGGCCTTTGCCTTCCGGACGGGTGAGTCGCGGTACCGCCGTGGTGCTCATCTTTGCACTGATGGGCAGCGGTCTTGCGGGGTCCTTTCTGCTCAGCGGAGGGTTCGGTGTGCTGGCGGGCCTCTACCTGCTGTTGCAGGTCGGCTACACATTCTGGCTGAAGGAAGTGGTCATCCTCGACGTCATGGCGATTGCGGCCGGCTTCGTCATCCGAGCGGCCGCCGGTGGCGTGCTGATCAATGTCCCGGTGTCGCCGTGGCTGATCATCTGCACCTTTCTGTTGATGATGTTTCTCGGCTTTTCCAAGCGCCGCCACGAGCTGATTCTTCTGGAAGGCCGCGCCACCGAGCATCGCGGCACGCTGAGGGAATACAGCCCATATTTTCTGGACCAGATGATCGCCGTGGTGACCGCATCCACCGTCGTGGCCTACGCCATTTACACCGTGTCCCCCGAGGTGCGCGAGAAGCTTGGCACGGACAAACTCTATCTGACCATTCCATTCGTGCTCTTCGGCATCTTCCGGTATCTCTACCTCGTGCACCAACGCGAAGAGGGTGGGAATCCGACA
>CAZTDK010000323.1:0-7186 GCA_964611965.1 uncultured Binatia bacterium (SeqCode)
ACACACGCTTAGCAGGCGTGCGCCTTCGACCACTCGGCCACCTCTCCAAGCGCAAATCGCAGCGTTTACCTACATCCGGCGACATCTGAGTGCAACCGTCGACGGATGGATTTACACCGGCCTTCACATCGGCGACGGCTGCTTCGGAGCGATTCACACCGGTGAATTGCTCTGGTGCTGCGGTTTCCGTTCGGAACGGAAACTGCGCTACTGCCTAGCGCCCAGCCATCCACATCCATCCTTCCGACTTTCGATCAACATCGATACACTTTCGCGATGGCACATGAACCACATGGCGGGCGGTTGCTGCGCGTGATCGCCGTCTTCAAGCTGGTGAAGGCGATTGTGCTCTTCGCCTCGCTGGTCGCGGTCTTTAATCTGGTTCACCATCAGGAGACCAGCATCTTCAATTGGGCACTGCGCCTGCATGTTGATCCCGACAACCGATACCTGGGTGAGATCCTGGCAGCAATCTTTAGCCTCGATACAAAACACTTGTCGATCGTCGCGATCGGCACCGGGCTGTACGCAGTCCTGTTTGCCGTGGAGGGTATTGGGTTGTGGCTCAAGCAGCGCTGGGCGGAGTATTTGTCCATCATCGCAACTGCCGGGTTCATTCCGATCGAGTGCTACGAGATCCTGAAGAACGCCAGTGTTCACAAGGGAATCTTACTCGCGCTCAACGTCGCCATCGTCGCGTACCTCATCGTTGACGTGCGGCGCTCCGCGACCGCGGTGAGCAGCTCACATGTCTGGCTGCCAGACAACTGACGGACGCGGCCGAATCGGCCACTCCAGGCTGGAAAGCTCTTGCCGACCGTTACTGGACCTGCGTAGGCCCAATCAATGAAGACCTGCGACGGCTGGGAACAGCATACAGCGAAGCCGCTTGGGTTGAAGAATCAGCCTGTCAGATTTGGAATTCCGCAGCGACCCAACGGCGAACGGACCAGAGAAAAGACGCCGGCCGCAGGCCCTAGGCCGCCGTCGTCAGCGCCTCCACTTCCTTCCGTCCGACCACCGCAAACGTTGCTCCCATCTCCAACGCGGTCCCGGTCTCACCTGCCGGCAGTATCGAGTACACTTGGAAACCATCCTTCTGCATCCGATTCAGGGATTCCTCGAGCTTCCCCACGACCTGGTGGATTACCTTCCACGTGTACTTCATTTCACCCTTCCTTTCGCTGATACATTCCGAGCTGCATGCATGGGGGTGATACTCCTGCGCATCGAGCACAAAGACAAGGGCGTGAAGTGCTTTCTGCCAAAGTCGCGCGACAGCAGCCTGCCGGACTCGGCAGCCCCGAGCGACCAATCCTGTCCTGCGGCTCCCCGTTGGGTCGCGGCACACTTCCAAGTCCGACAGGCTGCTAGGGCACCGGGGTTGGGGGCGTCCCCGGATAATGATACCCGAGATCCACTTGCCCAGGTTGCAGGTCGATGATCGTGGGAGTCGGGGAAGCCGACGCCGTCACGCAACAGAGCGTGCCCACACAATCCAGCATCCCGTTCGCCTGCGTGCTGCGTTGCTGCAACATAGCGATGAAATCCGCCGATGTGTTCGGATCGCCCGCATTGATTGCCGGGCTGCCATTCGTGCAATCGTCGAGTTGTGGTGCGAGGTGGAAGGTTGCCGGAGCGGTCATCGGCGAGTCGAATAGCGGGTTGGCATCGATGTCATGGCTGCCAATCAGCGTATCGGAGGTGTAACCGTCAGTGTTCAGATTGTAGTCGCCGATCGCATCGTTGCCGTCCTCGACGGCGATGCCGACGCCCACGTTCCCGTCGATGATGTTGTTTTCGGCTACCACCCCGGTTGACGGCGCCGCCGTCGTGCCGACGTAGATGCCGGCCTTGCTGTTACCGTAAACGGTATTGTTGAAGACCTGGATATTGTTGCTGGTGTAGACCCGCAAGCCGGCGCCCTTGTTCTGATACGCCAGGTTGTCGAACAGCACGGTTCCGTCGGAGCTCTGAATGAACACCCCATCGCCACGACTGTTGCGCACGACGCAGTTGCGGACCGTCGTATCCAAGCTGTCCTGTACGAGGATCGCCTGTCGCGTGCCGCCCTGGGCCGTGATACCGTCGATGGTAAGCCCGGTGACTCCGGTAACGCTGATGGCGGAGTCCGTGGGTAGGTTCTGGCTGTCGACGGCGCTGATGGTCACCCCACCGACACTCTCGCTCGCGCCGGTGACGTCGGCAAGCAGCGTGACGGGTCCCTGGACGTCACTCGCCGTGATGTTCAAAGCCTGATAGGTGCCGGGCGCAACCAAAACAGTGGACCCGGGAGCGGCGCCCCGCAGCGCGACAAGAATATCATCGCTGTTGCCGCCGGGACGTATGGGGGTTTGGGTCGGCGCCGATGGCGTCACCGGCACCGGGGTCGGCGAGGCGCCCGAGGATCCCGTCCGCGTCGCCACCGGGGATCCGGTTCGCACCGCGGTCGGCGTGCGCGACGCGGTCGCGGTCGGCTGTCCATCGCCACTTGGGCCACTACTATCACCGCCGCCGCCACCGCCGCCGCACGCTTGCAGCATGACGGCCACGACACAGAGGGGAACAACGGCTACACCAAAACGTCTCACGAGCATTCAACACCTACGGCAGCAGAATTTCCGATTACACGCATTTACGCATCCTTTTCCCAGAATGTCTATGTCATTTCGCCGCGGCCCGCTTGCACTGGGCCCGTGGCCCTCGCTATTTGCCAGAGTATGAACTGGCGACTGCTCCTCGACGACCTGCGTGAGCTGCCGCTGTTCATGCGCATGGGCGCAGCGCTGCGTCGCGCGTCGGATGACGGCCGCGAGACCTTCGGCGTGCTGGTGCGCGACCAGGCGCAGCGCATCCCCGACCGCATCCTGCTGCGCTTCGAGACCGAAACGGTGACCTTTGCGGACTACAATGCCGGCGTGAACGCCTTTGTTTCGGTGTTCAAGCAAGCCGGTGTGAGCCGCGGCGAGCCGGTAGCTTTGATGATGGCTAACAGCCCGGCGCTGTTGATGGCGCAGGGCGCCGTCGCCAAGCTGGGCGCGATCGGCGCGTTGATCAATACCCACCTCAGTGGTGCGCCCCTGAGTCACGTGCTCTCGGCATCGCGCGCGCGCCACGCCTTTGCCGATGCAGCCAGCTTGCCGGACCTGGTCGCCGCGCCGAGCGCGGTGACCGTCACCATTTGGGGTCTGGGAGATGCCGGCACGCTGCCGCCGCATGTCGAACCGCTGGACGCGGCGCTCGCCGCCGCCTCGCGCGCCGAGCCGGAGCTCGCCGACCTACGCGGGCACGACGTCTTCCTCTACATCTACACCTCCGGCACCACCGGCTTTCCCAAGCCCGCTATCGTTCGCCACAGCCGCTACACCATGGGCGGCATCGCGCTGTCCGGCCTCTTCGGCATCGGTGCCGACGACGTGATCTATGCGCCGCTGCCGCTCTACCACGGCGAAAGCAATTTCGTCGGCTTCAGCGTCGCCGTCCGTGCCGGTGCCGGCTTCGCCTCGCGGCGGCGCTTCAGCGCCAACGAGTTTCTCGATGATGTGCGCCGCCACCGTGCCACGGCGTTCGTCTACGTCGGCGAGCTGTGCCGGTACTTGCTGCGCCAGCCGCCGACGGCGCGTGACCGCGATCATTCATTGCGCCTCGCCGTCGGCGCCGGGTTGCGCCCCGACATCTGGGAGGCGTTCCAAACGCGGTTCGGGATCGCGCGCATCGTCGAGATGTACGGTGCCACCGAGGGCAACGTGAGTCTCATGAACCGCAACGGCCGCGTCGGCTCGGTGGGTAGGGCGCACCCGTTCCAACACCATCTGGTGGAGCTGGTGCGCTATGACGTCGAGAACGCGCAGCTGACGCGTGGCCGCGATGGATTCCTGGTGCGCTGCGGGATCGACGAGCCGGGCGAGCTCCTCGGCCGCGTGTCGGCGCGCGCCACGATGGCCTACGACGGCTACACCGACCCGCAGGCGACGGAAGCCAAGCTGGTGCGCAACGCCTTCCGGCGCGGCGACGCCTACTTCCGTAGCGGCGACATCCTGCGGCGTGATGCCGACGGCTACTACTATTTCGTCGATCGAATCGGCGACACCTTCCGGTGGAAGGGCGAGAACGTCGCCACGCAGGAAGTCGCCGAGATCCTCAATCACGCCCCCGGCATCAGCGAGACCAATGTGTACGGCGTCACCGTGCCCAGAGCGGATGGCCGTGCCGGCATGGCAGCGGTCGTGCTGGCGCCGGACGCGACCTTCGATGCCGCGGCATTCTACACCCACGCCGAGCAGTTGCCGGCATACGCACGGCCGCTGTTCGTACGCCTCTTGCCGGCGATGGACGTCACCGGCACGCTGAAGCAGCGCAAGAGCGACCTGCAACGCCAGGGTTACGAGAGCAATGGGGGCCACGACCCCGTCTACTTTCGCGACGACGACACACGCCGCTACGTCCCCCTCACACCGATGCTGCTCGAACAAATCCGCAGCGGCGCCCTGCGCCTCTGAAACCGCGCTGGGAGCGCGGCCTTCCAGCCCGCACCGCATGCGCCCAAGATGGCTCGCGCTCCCAGCGCGAGCACCTGATATACTCGATGCGCATCGTGTACAGGAGATCTGATGAACCCCGCTTACACGCCGATGGACGAAATACTGGCTCAGTTGTCAGCCTACGGGCCCGATCTCAGCAACGGTTTGACGAATCACGCACCGATGGCGACCGAAGCACTGTGCGCAGTCGGTCGGCCGGAGGCGGCCCTTCCCTGGGTGGAACACTACCGCGCCGGGATGTTGCCCTGGCCACCACCGGCAGAACGCATCACGTCCGACAACTGGCGCGGCGCGCTAGCGCAGACTGATCGCATCGCCGACTGGCGCGCGTTCTTCGCGGAAGAGTTGCAAACCGCTCCCTGGCGCGCGGTCCTGGACCGCTGGGTTGGCCGGCTGGCGCCGGGCATCTGTGCCTCCGCCACACACGGCGTGATTCGCGTCGGGCACGCCGTGCGCAGCCTGACCGAGTCCGAGTCGCCGCAGCGGCGGCACGAGCTGGCCGATGCGTTTGCTTCGTGGGCCTACGCCTACCAGGAGCTCCCAACGAGTCACGCCGCGGCCTATGCGCTGCGCCCACACGCAGCCATCACCCGGGTCGCTGTCGTCCCGCCGGAACGTCGCCGCTTCTCCGGCACAATCACCTCGTCGCTCGAGGCCTTGACCGACTTCCCCGATTTCGCTCCGGTCATCGGGTTGCTCGATATCAACGGCGATACCGGCCAGCTGGTGGCAGCGCTCACCGAAGTCTTTGCGCGCGTCTACCTTGCCAACGCCCATGACGTCCTGACGACGATTGTCTTCATCCACGGTGTCACCAGTGTCGCCGCCCTCGGCAACCTGCTGCCGCACCTCGAGGCGCCAACCGCGCGCACCGCGCTGCGCTTCGCGTGGCAGGCAAGTTGCGGGCTCTACGCCGCCTTCGGCAGCCACCCGTTGCCGCAGAGGGACATCGAGCCGCCGCGTGAAGATGCGGCCACACTCGTCGACATGGCAATTGCGCACGGCGACGAGCACGCGATCAAGTTCACCGAGGCCTGCCTGCGGTACGATGCGCTCAACCCGTCGCCCGCCTACCGAGCGGCCGCGCGCAGCGCCCTCAACCTGTTGCCGCGTCCGTGAGGTCGTCGTCATTTTCGCGATGCAGGGCTCATTTCCGATGAGGGTTAAGAGCCATGCTAGATTTCTGCTTGGCTTAGCAACCCATTGAAAAAAGAAGCATGGGGCGGGGCTTTTCAACGGGCTGCTAGCTTCTCTGTGGCCTTCGTGGCCTTCGTGCCCTTCGTGGTGAAGCCTTCTTTTCCGAATCAGGGTTACTCAACGATGCGATCCCCCAAAATGCGCTTCGTCCGGCGGCCGCACCCGCCGGAAAAGCGCGAGCAGCAGCAGGTCGTAGACGATCTTGATACTGCCGCCGGCGATGAGCGGCCAGCCGAAGGACGAATGCTGCAAGAGTAGGCCCGCCAGCAGCGGGGCAAGGGCGGCGGCCAGGCTGCGCGGGACGTTGGTGACGCTGGCAGCGGCGGCGCGCTCCTCGGGAGGGACGACAGCCATCACATAGGACTGGCGCGCCGGAACATCCATTTGCGAGAGCGCCATGCGCAGCAGTAGGCAGGTGACCGCGAGCGGCGCGTTGGGCATCAGCGCTGCGGCGATGAGGAACACATTGGCCGGGATGTGCGTGAAGACCATCGTCTCGATCAAGCCGAAGCGCGCCGCGAGGCGCGGCGATACCAGCTGCGAAAAAGCCGACAGCACGCGGGCCGCGAAGAAGACGCTGCCCGCAACCGGCAGCGGCAGGTCGAAGCGCAGCAGCAGCCAGAGCGCCAACATCGAATCGACCGCAAACCCACCGCCGAACGCGTCGAGCGAGAACAGCGCGGTGAGCCGCAAGACGATGGCGCGGGAGCGGCTGAGTGGCGTGCGCGCGATGCCACCGGCGGCCGGCGCGGTCCCGTGCCGCAGGCCCAGGTAGACGGCGGCGATCACCACGGCCAGCGCGCCGTAGACCGCGAACCCGGCGCGAAACAGGTGGATGGAATTCCAACCGAAGCGGCGCGCGGCAACCTCAGGCAGCCCACTCGCCAGCGCGCCGAACGCACCCAGTAACGTGCCTCCCAGGCTGTAACGCGCGAACAACGCGGTGCGTTCCGCCGCGGCCACCTCGGCGGAAAGCACCGCCTGCTCCGTCGGCAGGAACACACTGACATCGCCGGAGCTCGGGTTGAGTGTGCCGGCAAAGCCGATCACCATCAGTGGCCAGAAGTCGCTGGCCACCGCGAAGCCAATACCGGTGGCGAGCATCAGCAGCGTCGCACCCAGCAGCACCCGGCGAGGCGACAGCCGGTGGGCAACGAGGCCGACCGCAAGCGTGAGCGCCGCCGAGCCGATCAAGGTCGCGGTGACGATGGCGCCGACCTCGAGGGCGGAGAAGCCGAGCAGCTGAAGATACTGCGCCAGATAGACACTCACGAAGCCATCGGCAAACCCGCGCAAGGCGCGCGTCAGGACGAGGCGGGCAGCGTCCGGGGTTGCGCTGGCCGGTAACCACATCGCGGCAGCATACTCCGGAGCGCCGCCGGAGGCACGTGGAACGCACCCGACGCGAGGACGCAAGGAGGCCGTGGGCACCGTGTGTTACCACCGGC
>CAZTDK010000324.1:0-7168 GCA_964611965.1 uncultured Binatia bacterium (SeqCode)
GTTGACGGTTTACCCGATCCTACGGTGGACACTTTGCCACCCGCCTTTGTCTTCGCCGGCGCCGCACGGACAGGCTGTTTTGCTGGCGTCTTCCTAGATGGCATCCGGCCCTCGCTCGCCGGTGCGGATCCGCACCACATCTTCGATGGGCACGACGAAAATCTTGCCGTCGCCAATGCGGCCCGTCTTCGCCGCCTTGGAGATCGCCTCGACCACCGATGCGACCATTTCGTCCTTTACGATGATCTCCAGCTTCACCTTGGGCAGAAAGTCGACGACATACTCGGCGCCACGGTAGAGCTCCGTGTGTCCCTTCTGCCTGCCAAAGCCTTTGACCTCGCTGACGGTGATGCCTTGGATACCGATGCCGCTCAAACTCTCCTTGACCTCGTCGAGCTTGAACGGTTTGATGATCGCTTCAATCTTTTTCATGGTGCCTCCTTCCTGGGAGACTCGCCTCATTGAGACGTGCGCAGTTTCTTTATGCCAGACGTGTGGCGCTGTAAAGCCACCCGGCCTGCGGCCAACGTCATTTCCATGGAACACCCCGTCAGGCGTTACGAACAAGAAGTTGCTCTCGAGTCGAGATCTCGCGACGTGCAGCCCATCGCGACCAACGGGAGCTGTCCATAGAAGAGACGCCGGCCGCAGGCCTCACAGCATATAGGCGTTCTCGCCGTGCTGTGAGAGATCGAGCCCGGAAACTTCGTCCTCCTCGCTGACCCGCAGGCCAACCAGCGCATCGACCACTTTCAGGATGATGAACGCGCCCACGCCGCAGTAAACCAGCGTGATCGCAACGGCGACGACCTGGATACCCAATTGCCCCGGGTTGCCGAAGAACAGGCCGTCCGCCCCAGCCGAGTTCACAGCTTTGCAGGCAAACACCCCGGTCAAGAGTGCCCCGGTCACTCCGCCAACACAATGGACCCCGACAACATCCAGCGAGTCATCGTAGCCGAAGGAAGCTTTCAGGTTGCACGCCGTAAAGCACACCACACCGGCGATGCCGCCGATGATGATCGACGAGACAGGGCCGACGAACCCCGAACCCGGAGTAATCGCTACCAGTCCAGCAACCGCGCCGCTGGCGGCGCCGAGCACCGTCGGCTTGCCGTGCTGCGCCCACTCGGCAAACATCCAGGTTAGCGCCGCGGCCCCGCTCGCGGTGTTGGTGGCCACAAACGCACTGGTGGCCAGCGCGCCGGAGCTCAAGGCGCTGCCGGCGTTGAAGCCGAACCACCCGACCCACAAGAGCGCGGCACCGATAACACTGAAGGGAAGGTTGTGCGGCACCATCTGTTCATGCGGATAACCGAGGCGCTTGCCCATGAGCAGCGCGGCCACGAGCGCCGAGACGCCCGAACTGATGTGGACCACGGTGCCACCAGCGAAGTCCAGCGCCCCCATCCCGCCGTTGGTTCCCATCCAACCACCCTTGCCCCACACCCAATGGGCCAGCGGATCGTAGATGAAGGTCGCCCACAGCAAGCTGAAGAGCAGGAATGCGCTGAACTTCATGCGCTCGGCAATCGCGCCGGTGATGAGCGCCGGGGTAATGATGGCGAACATGCACTGGTAGATCATGAAGCACTGGTGCGGAATCGTCGGGGCGTAGTCGGGATTGGGTTCCCCACCAACGCCGACCAGCCCCAGCCAATTGAGCCCCCCGATGACATGCCCGTGATCCGGCCCAAACGACAGCGTGTACCCGTACAACACCCATTGCACGCTGATGAGTGCCATCAGCACGAAGCTCTGCATGATGGTCGCCAAACCGTTTTTCCGGCGCACCAGGCCGCCGTAAAAGAGGGCCAACCCCGGTGCCGTCATCATCAGTACCAGCGCCGACGAGGTCAGCATCCACGCCGTGTCGCCCGTGTCGATCTTCGGCGCGTCATCCGCCAGAACCGGCGCGGCATGCAATACCAGCGCGCCGATAACCCCGGCAAACACAATCCATCCACTACGAAATCGGCCCATCGCGAACCTCCCTCGTTCCTGTAAGGCACCAACGCAAACTAGTTAGCTGCCGCCTCGGCAATGCCATCCCTCTCGAATGGCGCTCGCGCACGTATCACAATGACCGAATCGCACGCAACGCTGAATTGCTGAGCAGATATTTGGCTCGATCGATGCAGTCATCGACTTGGCTGACTCAACGCCGGATCTGAAACTTCGGCTCGGTGCCGTGCCACAGGCGCGACAAGTTGTCGCGATGGCGGATGACCACGACCATTGCAACCAAGATGGCGCCGCTACAGACTGGCGCCGCATAGCCAAAGGCGACTCCCGCTACCGGAAGGACAAGTGCTGCCGTGACCGACGCGAGCGAGACATATCGCGTCGTAGCGGCAATTGCAGCGAAACTCACGAGCGCCACCACCATGGCGAGTGGCGCAATGCCCAGGAAAGCCCCACAGGCGGTGGCCACACCCTTGCCGCCGGAAAAGTGCAAGAAGACGGAGAAGACGTGACCGAGAACAGCCGCGAGCCCGACACTGGCAAGCGCCCATGGGGGCAACGACAGGCAGCGCGCGACGAGGACCGGGATGAGGCCCTTCACAATGTCGCCACCCAAGGTCAGGAGCGCCGCGTGCCTTCCAGCGGTGCGCGCCACGTTCGTCGCACCGATATTGCCGCTGCCGGCACGACGCACGTCAACGCCGGCGCGCCCTGCGGCCCACACTCCGGTAGGCAACGCGCCACACAGATACGCAGCAACCACCACGGCTACCGAAAGCAGAAGGTGATGCATCAGAAAGAAGGGGACGTGGACGTGGACGTGGTCGTGGTCGTGGTCGTAAACAAGGGAGTCAAAAGAGACGCATCCAATGAGCGAAGCACTCGTGACGATGCACGAACACGAGCCCGTTTTTTCAAGCTTCCGTCAAAAACGAACCCGTGATCGGCGACCGCGGTCCGGTTTCTTCCCCAACGTGCTCCCGGCAAGGAAGCCTATACCGATGCCGATGACCCCCAAGGTGAGTGCACCGGAGGACCAGGAGTGTGGCGTGCCGTCGCTTGGCACCGCGGGTGCCGGCAAACCTTCGATCGGCGGCCGCACCTCGAGGCGGTGCTGCAACGTTTCCACAAGCGCCGTGAGCCGTGCGATTTCCGCCTGCGGCTGATCGCTACCTGCGATCGGGTCTTGTGTCGGCGTAGGCGATGGCGTGCCCGAGACCGGCGTGCCTGACGCGGGCGTTACCGGCGCCAGCGCCACCGCTATCGACGTCGTCCCTGCAACCGGCAGCGGCGCGGCATCACGGCGACTCTTCAGATCCGCGATCTGTTGCTGCAGATTTTGGATCTCCGCCTCCAGCGACTTGCTGCGCGCGTTGGCGGTGCGCAGCGTTTCCGGTTCGGCTGCCGCCACGGGCGTGACCTTCGCCGGACGTCCGGGATTTGCGGTGGGCGAGGGCTTCATGGTCGGGGTTGGCTTTGTCGTCGATGCAGGTTTCGCGGTCGGACTTGGCGGGGTCGACGCAACGGCCCCCGGCTTCTTGTGCTCACCTGGCAGCACCAGGAAGGTGCTTCTGACGAAGCCCGTCTGGCCACCGCCGGTGACGATCCGCGCCCACTCGCCTTGCATCTCCTGAACCTCAACGGTGTCGCCCTTGGTCAAGGTCGCGAACGGCGGGAATTCGGCCCCCGGGCCGCGGCGGACGTAGAGACGTTCCACCCCGACAATCACCGCGTTGCCGGTTTCAGCGTGCGCCGTGGCCAACGCAACCAGGGAAAGCGGCGACAGGCAGCAGAAAAAGGCGCACCAGACGCCGATCGAACGGAGGCGGTGAAACCGCCTGAGCTTTCGGTTGGCCCGTTGCTGATCTCTCATTTCCGATTTCCGGCTGTCCATTTCCCTGGACGCGAGGGAAATGGTCGGGGTGACTGGACTTGAACCAGCGACCTCACGGTCCCGAACCGTGCGCTCTACCAGTCTGAGCTACACCCCGTCATGCTGAATGAGCAAGAAGAAACAGGCTTCCGGCTCTTAACACACCAAAGGGAAATTGCAACAAACGGCACCTGCTGGATCCTGGGCGACGCATTTCGTTCACCGCCGGACGATACCGTGCGCGTTGCTGCGCTTCAACCGCGCCGCAAAGAATCCATCAAGGCCGTGGCGGTGAGGAAAGGTGCGCAGCATGCCGTCAGCGCCCACGAGAGAGCGCGCGCGTTCGGGCAGGTAGGGGCGTGGATCATCGTTACTGAACTCCGGATGCGCTGCTAGAAAGCCGGCGACCTGCGCCTCGTTCTCCTCGTCGGTCAGCGTACAGGTCGCATACACGAGCGCGCCGCCCGGACGGACGAATGTCGCGACGTGCGACAGAATTTCCCCTTGCAGGCGCACCAGCTCGGCAATATCTCCCGGCGTGCGTCGCCACTTGATCTCGGGATGCGCACGCAAGGTGCCGAGCCCGGAGCACGGCACATCGGCGAGGACCGCATCGAACCCCGCACCATCCTGCCATGTGCGCGCGTCGGCGAGCTCAGGACGTACGCTCGTCAAACGCAGCCGTTGTGCCATGCGACGCAGGCGCTCAAGGCCGCGCGCGTTGGTGTCCAAGGCGACGATCACACCATCATCGTTCATCACCTCCGCCAGATGCATCGCCTTTCCACCGGGCGCAGCGCAGGCATCGAGAACGCGCTCGCCCGCGCGCGGGCTCAGCATGAACCCGACCAGTTGCGAGGCTTCCCCCTGAAATGAGAACAATCCGTCCGCATATCCCGGCACATCCTCGGGTTTGCCGCCGGCGATGGTGCAGGCGATGGGGGAATACGCCGCCGCATGGATCGCATAACCGGCGTCGGACAACTGGCTGAGCAGTTTCGTCGACTCGATCGCGCGGCGATTCACACGAAGCACGGTCGGGGCGGGCTCATTGTTGACACACAGCAATGCCTCGGTGTCGTCGATCCCGTACCGTTCCACCCACTGGCCGACGAGCCAGCGCGGATGCGACAGTGCCGTTGCCAGGTAGCCGATCGGATCATCCGCGCGCGCCGGAAACTTCACCTGTTGCCAGCCGCTGGCGGCGCGGCGCAAAACCGCATTGACGAGGCTGACCGCCGCCCCACCGTGGAAGCGCTTGATGAGATTCACGGCGGTATCGACTGCGGCGAAGTCTGGAATGCGCGTCAGCTTCGTCATCTGGAACAGGGCGAGACGCAACACGGTACGCACCGGCGCATCAAGCGCGTGCGGCGGGCGATGGGAGAAGGCGGCAATGATATGGTCAAGGTATCCCTGCCAAGCCAACGTGCCGTAGACGAGTTGCGTCGTCAGGGCCTGATCGCGCGGCGTTGCTTCGCTGCGCGCCAGCCCGCTCCGGGCAAGCCCGCTCCGGGCAGGCCCGCTCCGGGCAAGCCGGCGCCCCAGCAGCGCGTCGGCGTATCCCCCCTCCTCGACGCGCTGTAAAATCTCCCACGCCACCGCACGCGCCTCTGTGGCCGTCGCCGGCAGCGGGGCGCTTCTTCCTCTTGGCTTGGGAGAAGGCCGGGGTGAGGGCGGATGGCTATCCAAGAACCACCCCAGGCTTCAACAGTCCGCCACGCGCAAACTCCGTTGCCGCCAATCGCTTGCGGCCTTCGAGTTGCAGCTCATCAAGCACCAGGCTGCCCTGCCCTGTCGCCACGGCGATTCCATCGCTGGTCACCGCAACCACGCCAGGCGCCGCCGCCGAGGTCTCGCGTGGATGTGCGCGGTGTATCTTCAGCAACTTGCCGTCCAGATGCGTGAACGCCGACGGCCACGGATTGAAGGCGCGCACCCGCCGCGCCACCTGCACCGCCGGCTGAGTCCAATCGATACAGCCATCTTCCTTCTTGATCATCGGCGCCAGTGTCATCGCCGACTCGCGCTGTGGCTGTCCACGCAGCAATCCGGCGTGGAGCTGCTCCAGCGCCGCCTGCAACGCCGCCGCACCGAGGTGCGCCAGCCGCGTCTGCAGCTCGCCATACGTCTCGTCCGCGCCGATGGCCATCTCGCGCTGTAGGAGAATGTCGCCGGCGTCCATGCGCTCGTTCATTTGCATGATGGTCACGCCGGTACAGGCCTCGCCGCGCACGATCGCCCATTGGATCGGCGCGGCGCCACGATATTTCGGCAGCAGCGACGCATGGACATTGATGCAGCCATGGCGCGGCAGCTGCAACAGCGCCGGCGGGAGAATCTTGCCATAGGCAGCCACGACAACGAGATCCGGCACCAGCGGTGCGAGCACCTCGGCGAAGCTCGGGGTGCGCAGCTTTTCCGGCTGCAGGATAGGCACCCCGGCGGCCAACGCCTCCTGCTTGACGGGCGGTGCGGCGACATGTTGGCCGCGGCCCGCCCGCTTGTCGGGCTGGCACACGACGCTCACCACCGGATCGCCTGCGGCCAGCAACGCGCGCAGCGAGGGGACGGCGAACTCCGGGGTACCAAAGAAGATGATGCGCAGCGGTGTGTGCACCGCGCCTCTATAGCACGGCCGAAAGACGGCGCCGCCGGCGCCTACCTGCCGCGCAGCGCGGCCTCAACGGCGCGCAGTGCTTCAGCGACACCGCCCGCACGGCGCAGTTCGCGCGCACAGGGTTTCTCCATGAGCACGTGATCGACCCAGTTCGCAAAATCATTGCGTTCCGGTCCTACATGGTGCGCGAACTGCGCGTCCGAGATCTGGCGGTGCAACGCGTCGCGCAACTCCCGCAGATCTTTCAGCACCGGGCCGTAGTGCACCCAGAAGCATTTTTCGGGGGGCGCGGTCACCAGCGGCCGGCTGGAACGCGCCCGAGGCGTCGAGCTGCGTCGGCGGGTCGGGGCTGCGGTCGACTTCGGTGGGGTAGTCGCTGATGATTTCGATGGTCGCTTGGTAGGCACGGCTTCCTCCTCGCCGACGCAGGCTACGGCACCAGACCGCCGCGAGCAAGGGGCTGCGGGCCTGCGGCCAGCGACTTTTCTAGGGTCCGCTCCCGTTGGTCGCTAGGGGCTGCCACGTCCGACAGGCTGCTAGGCTGTGCCGTCGCAGGACCCTCTACTCCAATGTTCTTGCCTGTCCGCACGCAGTCGCCCGTCGGACTTGGCAGCGCGCAGCGACCCAACGGGGAGCGGGCCATAGAAGAGACGCCGGGCGCAGCCCCGCAGATGCTCACCTTCGGTTTCTTCGCCTCCAGCGGCACGCCG
>CAZTDK010000325.1:0-7160 GCA_964611965.1 uncultured Binatia bacterium (SeqCode)
GAGTTCGACGGCGAAAGCGCAGGAAGATTCAAATATTTATCCGCCGGGTCAATAGTGGCGGGCCATCGCGGCGCCCCGCCTTCGAAGCTTCACGGGATTGCCCTTCACGACCCCCGATCGTACATCCCCCGCGTCGCCCGGCTCATCAGCTCGACCAGCCTGCGGCGCGGCAGGAGGCGGTGCAGGACGAAGGCGGCGAGGCGATTGCTCCGACCGGCGATGCGCGTCGGGCCGTGCCCGAGGGCGGCGAGAGCTTCGGCGACGGTTTCGTCCGCCTCCATGAGCGGCGCCGACAGACCGCGCGTGGGCCGCGGATTGCTGCTGAGAAAACCGGGGGTGCGTGTCGCACCGGGGCAGAAGGCCAGTACGTCGACGCCATGCTCGCGCAACTCCGACCACAACGCCTCGCCCAGCACCAAATCGAACGCCTTCGTGGCAGCATAGGTGCCGACCATTGCGTGTCCCTGAAAGCCAGCTAGCGACGACATCAAGATGATCCCGCCGCGGCGGCGCTCGGCCATGCGTGTCCCGAAATGGTGGCTGAGCAACAGCGGGCCGCGGCAGTTCACGTCGAGCATGCGCAACTTGTCGTCGAGCCCGATGGCGAGGAAGCGACCGACGACGGAGTGTGCGGCATTGTAGACCAGCAGGCCGATCTCGAGATCCGAAGTCGCGGCGGTCAGCTGCGCCAGCATGTCCGGAGCCGCCAAGTCGACCACGAAGGCACGGGTCTGAACCCCGTACTCCGCCGCCAGCGAGCGTGCCAGCGATTCCAGCGGTTCAGCCGCTTCGGCGACCATGATCACATTGAGACCGCGTTGCGCGAGCTGTCGCGAGTACGACGCGCCCATGCCAAGCGACCCGCCCGCAACCAGCGCCCACGGACCGTAGCGTGCGCAGAATGGGTCTGTGATCAGGGTCATGTCTAGCGTGCCCTCCCACTAGGCGCTTAACGGCAAAGTCTGGCGCGATTCGCAAAAGACTGGGTGAAAGTGCTCGCGGAGGAAAGAAATGGAAAACCGGGAATGGAAAATTGAGAACGGAGAACGGGCCAATGCGTTCCATTCTGCGGTTCTGAGTTCCCGGCTCTCCATTCTCGGTTTTCCATTTCTCTTCTGCTTGATTCCGGCTCTGCCGGGTTGGGTCGTTGCCGACTACCCAGCCGGAGAGGACTGTAGCAACGCGGCAAGAGATTCTCACGCAGAGACTCAGAGGCGTGGAAACGAGATCGCTGCCCGAAGTCCAGGACGTCATTCCTCGCTCGGTTGTGCGGCAACCCAACAGACCTCGTTTCACGCGTGCTTGACTCGCAGAGGCAAAGCGACGATTCACACCTGCCAACCGGATCATCGTCCGGAATGCAGCACCTGGCGACTATGTTATGCCCGGCGGCCCACAGACGATCGAGCGCCTCTCGCGCCATGAGTTGAACGCGCCGGCCTATCGGCAGCTCAGCGCCCAACGCTTTGGATCGGACAACTGGGAGGCGCAGGTGCGCTATGCGTGCTGGCTCTACGATGGGAACCCGGCGAGCCGGCGGGACGAGCCCCTGCCGATCTTCGTCTGTCGCTCGGGAGAGCAACTGATCGGCCAGGTTGGCGTGATCCCGATCGACCTCCGTTTGAATGGAGCCCGGTTGCGCGGCGGCTGGTGCGTCGACCTGTTCGTGCTGCCGGAGTATCAGGGCAGACGCGTCGGGGAGAATCTGGTGGCCGCGGTCCAGCGCGCCTTTCCCGTGACCCTGACACTTGGCCAAACCGACGCAGCGTATCGTTTGGCTCGACGTCTGGGCTGGTGCGCCGCGGGTGCGTTGACGCACTCTCGGCAATTGCTGCGCCCGTTGAGCGGTATCGCGAAGAAGGTCATGGAGAAGGTGGGCCTGACGAGCGTTGCGGGCGCATTCCGCGCCGGACCGGCCGCCGCGAAGATTCCGCCAATGGCGAATATCCGCATGCAGCCGGTCACCTCGCTTGCGGATGTCGCTGATCAGCAGGCTGATCTGTGTGGGGCGGGGAACTCACCAACGCGCATCGTCCGCAGCGCTGCGTTCATGCAGTGGCGGTACTGTGACCACCCCTTCTTTCGCTATACGATACGACGGTTGACGATTGGCGGACATGGTGAGGCCTACGCGGTGTGGCGTGTCGTCGACGACCGCCTGTGGCGGCGCGCGGCGCTTGTCGATCTCGTGTATCCCGACGAATTGCCCCAAGAGTTGATCACGCAGATCGCGGCACACGTGGTCGACTGCGTCCGTGCTGAAGGCACCGAGATCCTTGAATGCCAGACAAGTGACGCGGCCGTGCTTGCGGCGCTCGGCAAATACTCGTTCTCGCGCAGCGAGCCTGGCATGCGGTTTCTCTATCGACTTGATGCGGGACTTCCGCCGGTGCCGGCTTCTGCGGACGTGTGGCGTTTGTATGCGAGCGACGGTGACGCGGACACGCATATGGCGCGGAGGCTCGGGTCGTGATGTCCCGGCTCAAGCGCGGCGCGCGGTGGATGGCCGATGTCGGTGGCGCGTTTGCGGCCTCCCGCTGGTTGACCCGGCGTCTGCCACGGATTCTCATGTACCATCAGTTCTCCGCCCCGGGCTTGGCGCTGTCCGGCGGCACACCGGTCGACCTCTTCCGCCAGCAATTGGCGCACATCACGCGGCGGTATGAACCCATCCGGCTCCACGACCTCAGCCGCGCATACGTCACCGGAGAGCCGCTGCCGCCGCGGTCGGTGGCGATCACGATCGATGACGGACACGCGAGCTTCCTGCGATGGGCGTTCCCGGTATTGCAGGAACTCGGTGTTCCGGCGACGCTCTTCGTCGTCAGCGATCTCCTGGAACCGGGGCGGTGGCTGTGGACGGATCAACTCATGTATCTGAGGGCAGCCATTCCGACGCTCGCATCGGAGGCCGGGCTGACGGCGTTGAAGCAGCTGCCGCCGCCGGAGCGCGCGCGGCGCGTGGAACACATGGCGCGCCAGGCCGGCGTGACGATTCCCTCAATTCCCCCTGAGCCCTATGCGCTGCTGTCGCGGCCACAGATCAAAGAGATTGCACGATCAGGCCTGATCGAGATCGGTTCGCATACGCGCACCCATGCTACCCTCTCTTCGATCGACGGCGAGCAGTCATGGGACGAAGTGGCGGGCTCGCGCACCGATCTTGCGGGCAGCCTCGACGTGAAGATCGACGCCTTTTGTTATCCGAACGGACACCCGTGCGACTACCGGCCACAGCATGTCGCGCTGGCTGCCACGGCCGGCTACTTGTGCGCCACCGCGGCACACTTCGGTTTCGTCACCGCAGCGTCGGACCGCTTCGCCTTGCCGCGCATTGGCTGCGACGGAATGGACATGACCATGTTCCGCAAGTACGTCGACGGCTTTGAGTACCTGCAACGCCGCGTCCGCGGCGAACGCTGCTGGTGATCGGACAACCGAAGCCTGCAACCGCCGATGAAGGCGTGTGGTGAAGCGCGGGTCAGCGTGGGTGCAGCAAGACCACGGGGATGTCGCGACGGGTGTTGGCCTGATAGTCGTTGTACCCGGGCCACTGTGCCGCCATGCTCGGCCACACGCGGGCTTTGTCCGCGGGGCTTCCGGTGCGGGCGGTGACGGGGATGACGTCGCCCCACACCTGAATGCTCACATCCGGGTGCGCGAGCAGGTTCAGATACCAACCCGGGTGCCGGGGGGCTCCCCCATTTGAGGCCACAAGGACATAGTCGGCGCCATCGCGGCCATAGATGAGCGGGAACTTCCGCGTCTCGCCGGACTTGCGTCCGATCGTGCGCAGCACCAGACAGCTGGTACCGTTCCAGTCGTGACCAACCTTGCCGTTGGTGGCCTCGTACTGACGAACGTGCTCGTCACCAAAGAGACTGAAGTCAGGCATGGAGGCAAAGTGCCACAATTGGCGACGCTTGACGAGCCCATCCTTCACGAGAGGGACGCCGGACCCCCCTCACCATGTTGGCCGGCGTTGACAACGCGTCGGCTCCTCATTTACCGTAGCCGGCGTGTTCGAGAATCTTCTAGCGCGTGGTGAGCGCTTGGCGCGCGTCGAAGCGAATCGGGTGCTGCTGCGGTTTCTCAACGGCTTCGAGTGGTTGATCCGCGATCCCAAGACGGTGGTGGGCCGCACGCCCTACGATGTGATTCTGCAGCGCGATAAGCTCGAGGTACGGCGCTATCACCTCGGCAGTGTGCCGCCGCGCTACCCGGTGCCCGTGCTCCTGGTTCCACCGCTGATGGTCAAGCCGTTCATCTTCGACCTCTATCCGAATCGCAGCCTGGTGGCATTTCTGCTCATGCGTGGCTTCGCGGTGTATCTGGTGGACTTCGGCGAACCTGACGATGCCGATGCCTATGTGACCCTGAATGACTACGTGCTGGATTGGATTCCGGCGGCGTGCCGTGCGGTGAAGGCCGACGCCAAGAGCCGCGACCTCTCCATGCTCGGGTACTGCATGGGCGGCCTGTTCGCCCTGCTGCACACGGCGGCAAATGACGACACGTCGGTGCGCAACATCGTCACCATCGGCGCGCCCGTGGATGCCAACAAGATGGGTCTCTTCGCGTGGATGGCCAAAATGGCGGGTGGTCAGTTGGAGATGTTGGCGCGGCGCATCGGCAACATGCCGGGCGGCTTGTCGAGCCTCGGCTTCCGCCTGCTCACGCCGATGAAGAACGTGACCCGCTATTCCGACCTGTTCATGAACATGTGGAACCGCGAGTACGTCAACGGCTTCGATGCCATGAACCAGTGGACCAGCCAGTTCATCGATTACCCGCAGGGGGCCTTCATCCAATTCACCCGCGACTTCATTCAGCACAACGAGTTGGTGAAGGGGCAGATGCACTTTGGCGACAAGGTCGCCGACCTCCACCGCGTCAAGGCGTCGCTGCTGGCGTTCGCCGGCAAGACCGATTCAATCGCCCCCATCGCCGCGGCGCAGGCCATCCTCGAAGCGGTGGGCACCAAGGACAAGATGTTCCGCATTGCGCCGGGCGGGCATATGGGTTTGTTTGCCGGATCGACGGCGCCGTCGCAGGTCTGGACCCCGGCGGCGGAGTGGTTGGCGGCGCGTTCCACGGCGCGGGCGCTGCTTGCCACCCAAGGTCGAAAGGCCACGGGCAAGCGTGCGGGGCAAAGATCCCAAAAGGGTGCGCACCACGAAGGCACGAAGGTCACAAAGATGAAACGGAATGATCGACTCCATGAACGATCTGAAAGTGCTCTGGAATGAGGTTCCTGATTGGTTCGGCCCAAGAGGTATGGATGTCCTCTTCGTGGCCTTCGTGCCTTCGTGGTGAGGCGCTCTTCAGATCGGAAGGACGTTTCACACTGCACGCGCATGAGGAGAATTCCGATGTTGTTCGTGACTGAATATGAGCTGTCCTGGGAGGCGCTAGAGGCCGTCATCGCCAAGCGCCTGGAGTGGGATGAAGCGATGCCCGAGGGGTTTCGCTTCGTCGGTGAATACGTGTGGCAGGACAGTGACCCGCCGTTTCGCGGTGTGGCGATCATCGAGGCGGACAGTGTCGAGGCATTGAACAGCTTTGCGCTGCATTACGGACCGACGCTGCGCTTGCGGGTGCATCCGGCGAGTGATGTGGTGTCGGCGATCGGTGCGGTGCGTACCGGGAACGGCGAGTCGCGCAGCCGGAAAGCGGCGAAGCCCAAGGGCCGACGACGTCGGGGCAGGTAGGCCCATTCAGTGTCGGGACGCGCACGACGTGGAGCCTTCTTGACGAGAGCCCGTCCCCCAGGCGATGGGAATGGTCAGGCAAGAACCGCCGGTGGCGCTCGACGTGCGCGTACCGGCACGTACCGGCGTCCGTCGCATGCGGCGCGCTGCTCGCTGCGGAAAATCCCTTGCCGGGCGGGCGCGTATCGCACTTGGGAAAAGGGTTGCCCGTGCGCGTTACGCCAATCCGACAGCCAAAGAGTTTTCTATCCGTACCCAGGCAGCCAGATGCACCGCGACCTCGTTGCGCAGAAGAAATCGATCCAGAGGCTCCGGAGTACGACGAGCTGCTTCACGGACTTCAAGGCGGTGCGCTCGTGGTCGAAGCTTCCCCCCCGATGCTGCGAGTGTTCTGCGTGGGAAGCATGGCGTTCTTCTCTTCCTTTGACAGTGTGCGTTGTGCCGAATCGCCCTACGCGGCATCGCGGCGCGGGCCCTCCTTGACAACGTAAGAGGGCAACCCGCCGACTCCTCGGTGCAGGATGTGGCCAAGGTACAGTCCTAGGACGCCGGTAGCAAACAGCGGTGCGCTGGTCGCGCTAAGGGTTAGGAACGTGGCGCAAGTCAGCCAATGCGGATCGCGCGCCCACCAGCACATCGTGACTCCGGCCGTGCCGATCAGCATCCCGAGTGCGCCGAGGACGCCCAGTGCCAGCAGCGGCAGCGTCGTGTGGGCGACGAGATGGCTCATGTTGCTCGCGACTGCGGAGGCAAACTGGTATTGTGATTGACCGTGCCGGCGAGGATCGTGGCGAACGGTTACCTCCTTCACGGGAAATCCCAGCTGCAGCGCCGTCGTGAAAAAATGCTTGGGCGGGGCCCAGGATTTTCGCGCCTCCTCGATGACCTGGCGCTGGTACGCTTTGAAGTTACCGCCGAAATCCTCGATCGATACTCCCACAGCCCAACAGGCCAGCCAGTGGAGGCAGCGCGACGCGACCCAGCGGGCGAACGGCTCGTGCCGCGTCGCCCGGCATCCGGTGACGATGCTTGCATTGCCAAGCGCCGCGAGCAGCTTGGGGATCTCTTCGGGCGGGTTCTGGAGGTCGCCATCGAGGGTGAGTAGCGTGTCCCCGCGCGCAGCAAAGAGACCGCATACCAAGGCCGCGTTCTGGCCGAAATTCCGGGTCAGCTCATACACCCGAAGGTGCTCGTCGTCGGCCTCCAACCGCCGGAGGATCGTGACCGTCGCATCGTCGCTGCCGTCATCCACAAGGATGATCTCGAATGGCAGCGATTCTCGTTCCATGGTCGTCCGGATCCGTTGCACCAGCTCTTCGACATTGACCGCTTCATCGTGCACGGCAGCGATGACGGAGACGGCGGGACGCTGGTCAAGCATTGGCCTTCAGTGTACCGGGCGGGGAGGCTGCATCCCTGCCGGTTAAATCCCTGACGGCTGGAGTTGAG
>CAZTDK010000326.1:0-7157 GCA_964611965.1 uncultured Binatia bacterium (SeqCode)
CAGGTAGTCGGGCTGTGGCACGACGATCCCGCCTTCGCCCTGCACGGGCTCGAGCATCACCGCGATGGTACGCGGCGTCAGCGCCGCTTCGAGCCCATCCACGTCGTTGTAGGCGCAATAGCGAAAGCCCTCGGGCAGGGGTTGGAAGCCGCGGCGCATCTTCTCCTGACCGGTGGCCGTGATGGTCGCGATCGTGCGGCCATGGAACGAACCCAGCGCCGTCAGGATCTCGAATCGCCCCTCACCGTGCTCCGCACCGTACTTGCGTGCCAGCTTGATGGCCGCTTCGTTGGCTTCCGCGCCGCTGTTGCAGAGGAAGGCCCGATCGGCGAACGAGTGCGTGCACAGCAACTCCGCCAGGAGCGCCTGCGGCTCGCTGTGATGCAGATTGGAGACGTGCAGGATTCTGCCCGCCTGCTCGACGATGGCACGCGTCACCCCGGGATGCGCGTGGCCGAGCGCCGTCACCACCGTGCTCGCAAAGAAGTCGAGATACTCCTTGCCGTCGGCGTCCCAGACGCGACAGCCCTGGCCACGCACGAGCGCCATCGGTGCCCGCATATACACCGGGAATTGATACCGCTCGTTCAGGGATATGATCTCGGCGTTCGTCATCTACTTAGTCCTGAGTCCTGAGTCCTGAGTCCTGAGTGTGAGTACTTAACATCTAGCCTCAGGACTCAGGACTCAGCACTCGCAACTTCCCCTATCGGCCGACGCGCTTGCGCGCCATGGTGGTCCGCGCCGGCATGCGCACCACTTCGGTGCCGACGCCCTCCCGCGTGAAAATCTCCAGCAGCACGGCGTGCCGCACCCGGCCGTCGATGATGTGCGTCTTGCGGGCGCCGCCGCGCAACGCTTCGATGCAGCACTCCACCTTGGGGATCATGCCGGCGGAAATCACGCCGTCGCGAATCAGCTGCACCGCGCGGTCCATGTCGACGGCGGGGATCAGGTTACGCTCGCCGTCACGAATGCCTTCGACGTCGGTGAGCAGGATCAGCTTCTCGGCGCGCAGCGCCTTCGCCACCTCCCCGGCCACCAGATCGGCGTTAATGTTGTAGGTTTCGCCGTGCTCGCCGACACCAACCGGCGCGATCACCGGAATGAAATCGCTGCGGTCCAGTGCTTCGATGATCGCCGGGTTGATGGCCCGCACCTCGCCGACGAGGCCGATGTCCACCTTGCCTACCTTGCCGGCCTCCTGGGTTTCCACCGTGAGCTTCTTCGCATGGATCAGCTCGCCATCCTTCCCCGACAAGCCCACGGCGCGGCCGCCGTGACGATTGATGAGGCTGACGATCTCCTTGCTGATCTTGCCAAGGACCATCTCCACCACGTCCATCGTTTGCGCATCGGTGACCCGCATGCCGCGCACGAACTGCGACTCGATCCCCAGTTGCTTGAGCAACTGGCCGATTTGCGGCCCGCCGCCGTGGACGATCACCGGGTTGATGCCGACGAACTTGAGCAACACGATGTCCTGGGCGAAGCTCTCCTTCAGCTCCTCGTCGGTCATCGCGTGGCCACCGTACTTGATGACCATCGTCTTGCCGGAATAGCGCCGAATATAGGGCAGCGCGTCCAGCAGGACATCGGCCTTGGCGATGAGCTCCTGCATCTGCGCGTCGGACCGGTGCGCCATCAACGTGTCTCCATCTAAAGGATATACCGCGACAGGTCCTCGTCCTTGACGATGTCGCTCAGCGTGTCACGGACGTGCGCCGCATCGATGATCACCTCACGGCCGCCCATCTCCGGGGCGTCGAACGACAGCTGCTCGAGCAGCCGCTCGACGACCGTGTGCAGGCGGCGCGCGCCGATGTTCTCGGTGTTCTGGTTGACCTGTGCGGCGATCGCGGCGATCTCGGCAATCGCATCGTCACGGAACACCAAGGTGACATTCTCGGTCTGCATCAACGCCACGTACTGCTTGATGAGCGCGTTTTGCGGCTCGGTCAGAATGCGGACGAAGTCCTCGCGGGTCAGCGGCTCGAGCTCGACGCGGATCGGAAAGCGGCCCTGGAACTCGGGAATGAGATCGGAGGGCTTCGACATGTGGAAGGCGCCCGAAGCGATGAACAGGATGTGGTCGGTGCGCACCATGCCGTACTTCGTATTGACAGTGCTGCCCTCGACGATGGGCAGCAGATCGCGCTGCACCCCCTGGCGTGACACATCCGGGCCGATGGCGCTCTCACGGCCGGCGATCTTGTCGATCTCGTCGATGAAGATGATGCCCGACTGCTCGACCCGGCGGATCGCCTCTTTGTGGACGACTTCCATGTCGACCAGCTTGCCGGCCTCCTCCTGCGTCAGGATCTCCAGCGCCTCCGGAATCTTCAGACGCTGCTTCTTGGTCTTCTTGGGCATGAGGTTCGAAAACAGGTCCTTGAGCTGCGACTCCATTTCCTCCATGCCCTGCGGCGTCAGCACTTCGACCATCGGCATGGCCGACTTCGTCACCTCGAGCTCGACAATGCGGTCATCGAGCTTGCCCTCGCGCAGCATGCGGCGCAGCTTGTCACGCGTCGCCGTGGCCGACTCTTCCATGGGCTCGGCGGTCACCTGTTCCCCGATGCCGTGCACGCGGCGCTCCGCCGCTCGCGCCGGCGGCAACAGCAGATCGAGCACACGTTCCTCGGCGAGCTCGCGGGCGCGCAAGGCGACTTTCTCCTGCTCCTCGTCCTTCACCATCTTGATGGCCAGGTCGGCGAGGTCGCGGATCATCGATTCGACGTCGCGGCCGACATAGCCGACCTCGGTGAACTTCGACGCTTCGACTTTGAGAAACGGCGCCTGCGCCAGCTTGGCCAGACGACGTGAAATCTCGGTCTTCCCGACCCCGGTGGGGCCGATCATGATGATATTCTTCGGCGCGATCTCGTCCCGCAGCTCCTCGGGCACCTGCTGCCGGCGCCAGCGATTGCGCAACGCCACCGCCACCGCGCGCTTCGCGGCCCGCTGCCCGACGATGTAGCGGTCGAGCTCGGAGACGATTTCTCGCGGAGTCATTTGGCTCATTGGGGTATCTAGCTAACACGCTGCACGCGTGGCGCAAGCAGCGAGAAGCGGCACGTGGCACGTGGCGCGTCGCACGTGGCTCCTTATTCTGGCGCCCTCGTCACCACGAGCCACATGCCACAAGCAGCGCGCGGCGCTTATCCCAGTTCCTCAATCGTCAGCTCGTCGTTCGTGTAGATGCAGATCGCCGCGGCCTGATGCATGGATTCCGCCGCGATCGTGCGCGCGTCGAGCGCCGTGTGCTTCATCAAGACCCGCGCCGCGGCCAGGGCGTAGTTGCCGCCGGAGCCGATGGCGATCACACTATCGTCCGGTTCGATGACGTCGCCGCTGCCGGAGAGCACCAGAACCGTATCCGCGTCGGCCGCCACCAGCAGCGCCTCCAAGCGGCGCAAGACGCGATCCGTGCGCCAGTCCTTGGCAAGCTCGACGGCAGCGCGACGCAAGTTGCCGTTGTGCTGCTCGAGCTGCTTCTCGAACTTCTCGAACAGCGTGAACGCATCGGCCGTCGCGCCGGCGAACCCGGCAAGCACCCTGCCACCATAGATACGACGCACCTTGCGCGCCGTCCGCTTCATCACCGTCTGCCCGAGACTCACCTGGCCATCTCCGGCAACGACGACTTTGCCGCCGTGGCGCAACGCCAGAATGGTCGTGCCGTGGAATGTCTGCGTGGTGTCCATCATTTCCTTTCCACAGTCATTGACGAGCGACGAGTGGCACGCGACGAGTAAGGACCGCACACCGCCGCGCCCCGCTTGTCACTCACTTGTCACTCATCACTCGTCACTCGCCACGTTCTTTCACGCCCTTGGATGCGCCTTGTCGTACACGCTCATCAGCTGGTCGAGGTTGACGTGCGTGTACTTCTGCGTCGTCGACAAGCTGGCGTGGCCGAGGAGCTCCTGGATGGCGCGCAGGTCGGCTCCGGCGCTCAGCAGGTGCGTTGCGAAGCTGTGGCGCAAGGCGTGCGGGCTCGCCTTGGTGGCGATGCCGCTGGCCAGGACGCACTGATCCACGAGGCGCGCGACGCTGCGCGTCGTCAGCCGGGCGCCGTGGCGGTTCAAGAACACCGCAGGCTCATCGCGCAGCTGCCGCGGGCACAGCTCCGCAACGCGCTCCCGATAGGCGGCCAGCGCCGCCAGCGCCTTCTGCCCGATCGGCACGAGGCGATCCTTGCCTCCCTTGCCGCGCACGCGCACCAGCTCCAACTTGGCGTCGACGTCTTCCCAGTCGAGCCCTACCAGCTCACTGACGCGCACGCCGCAAGAGTAAATCACCTCGAGGATGGCGCGGTCGCGCAACCCCGCGGGGGTGTCCTTCGGCGGTGAGTCGAGGAGCCGGAACATGTCATCGACGGTGAGGTGGACGGGCAGTTGCTGCTCCTTCTTCGGTGTCGCAAGCCCGGCGCTTGGATCGTGCGTGATCAGATTGCGGCGCAGGAGAAACCGGAAGAAGCCTTTCGTCGATGACAGCTTGCGGCCCACCGAGCTCTTGCGATTGCGCCGCAACAAGTCGCTCACGAAAGCCCGCAGCGCCAGGGAGTCGATGCGGGCGGGCACCACCTCGCAACCGTCGTCGTCGAGCCCCAGGCGCTGCGCCTGCAGAAAGGCATGCAGCTGTCCCAGGTCGCTGACGTAGTTCCGCACTGTATGCGCGGAGGCATTCTCCTCCGCCACCAAGCTGCGTTGGAACTCGCTGATCAACGCCGACATCGTATCCGGCTGCGGCTGTGACTCCATGAGCGTCGTATGCTATCAACCCACGCACCCGGCAGCAAGAAAACGGTGATGCCTGCAGACTCGACAATTGAAGATTCACGCCTTCCGAGGTGATCCGATGGACCGCGTCTGCCATCGCTGCGGGCACGACATCGGCAAGATGGAACGCGTCGGCCGCCGTGACACGTGCCTGCAGTGTCACAGCAATCTCCATTGTTGCCTGAACTGCGCCTTCTACGATCCGGCCTATCACAACCACTGCCGCGAGCCGCAGGCAGAGCTCCAGGTCGACAAGCAGGCCGGCAACTTCTGCGACTATTTCAGTTTCCGCGTCGGCCGGCTCGGCGCCACGCCGGCCCCAACCGAATCGGCACGGGCCCGCCTCGATGCGCTGTTCAGAAAGAACCGATGACCCGCATACCGCGCCGCGCGCTCGTGCCCCTGCTCCTCATTTTCGCTGGCAGTGCCTGCCATTCCAGCAACGCCGGCGCCCGCGGCGTCGCCGAGCAGTTCGTCGACCAGCACTACGTCCACATCGACCTCGAAGCGGCCAAGCCATTCTGCACCGGCTTGGCGTTGCAGAAACTGCGCGACGAGCAGCGGCTGACGCAAGGGCAACAGATCGACGAGTCGACCCGCAAGCCGACGGTGCACTACCGGCTGATCGAAACCAAGGACGACGCCGACCACCCGACTTTCGTGTTCGAAGGCACCATCGACGTCGACGACGCCGGCCAGTTCAAACGTAAGTGGCTGGTAACCATGCGGCCCGACGGGGATAGCTGGAAGGTGTCGAACTTCGAAGAGTTCGATTGAGACCAGCGACCGGCGTCCTTGCAGCGATCCACTCCCGGTTGGGTCGCTGTGGAATACCACCGACAACTGAGACGGCAAGTGAGCCTCCACATGAAGCTGTATCCGCAAGACTTGCAACAGGTCGCCCATCGCACCTTGGAACACTACAACGAACGGGCCGAAGATTTCTGGGACGGTACGCGCGATCACGATGTGAGACAGAACATCATCGCGCTGCTACGCCATATCGAAGGCACGCCGCCGTTCACGATCCTGGACCTCGGCTGCGGCCCCGGCCGTGATCTCAAGGCCTTTGCCGAGCTCGGCCACCTTGCCGTCGGCTTGGACGGCGCCGAACGTTTCGTCCACATGGCCCGCGCCTACAGCGGCGGCGAAGTCTGGCAACAGGATTTTCTCAAGCTCGATCTCCCGGCGGAGCATTTCGACGGCGTCTTCGCCAACGCGGCGCTGTTCCACGTCCCCAGCCAGGAGCTGCCACGCGTGTTGCGCGAGCTGCACACGACGCTGAAGCCGCGCGGCGTGCTGTTCGCCTCCAACCCGCGCGGCGACGATGAAGAAGGTTGGAACCGCGGGCGCTATGGGGCGTACCATCGCATCGAAACGTGGCGGGAGTACCTGTCGGTCGCCGGCTTCGATGAGCTCGAGCACTACTACCGCCCTCCCGGACTACCGCGTGAGCAGCAAGCGTGGCTGGCAAGCGTCTGGCGCAAGTCGAACAGCGACGAACGTTCCGGCGGAAGATCCACAGATTGACGCAGATTTTCACAGATCCACTCCAGTCGGTGAGGATCTGCGTTAATCTGTGTCAATTTGTGGATCTTCTTCGGATGCCTCCACCTTTCGTTCTCCCACATTTTCGTGATTCACTTGCATGATGATCACGGTTCATCAGAGAATCGCGCAGGAGCTCTCGGTCCATGAGCGCCAGGTCGAGGCGGCCGTGCGCCTGCTCGACGGCGGGGCTACCGTTCCATTTGTCGCGCGCTATCGCAAGGAAGCCACCGGCGGCCTCGACGACACCCAGCTGCGCACGCTCGAAGCACGCTTGACCTATCTCCGCGAGCTCGAGGAGCGGCGCGCCACAGTGCTGAACAGCATTCGCGAGCAGGGGAAGCTGACACCCGATCTCGAGCGCGCGATCCACGCCGCCGACACGCGGACCGGGCTCGAAGATCTCTATCTCCCCTATCGGCCCAAGCGCCGCACCAAAGCCCAGATAGCGCGCGAGGCCGGTCTGGAACCGCTGGCGCTGGCGATTCTCAAGGATCCAAGCGTGGCGCCGGAACAACGCGCCGCCGCGTTCGTCAACCCGGCGAAAGGCGTGCCGGACATCGGTGCCGCCGTCGACGGCGCGCGCTGCATCTTGATCGATCACTTCTGCGAAGCACCGCCCCTGGTTGGGCGCGCCCGGGAGTACCTGTGGGAGCGCGGGCTGATCACCGCCACGGTCGTGGCCGGCAAGGAGACCGAGGGCGCGAAGTTCGCCGACTACTTCGCATACTCCGAGCCGATAAAAACCGTCCCGTCGCACCGCGCCCTGGCCATGTTTCGCGGGCTGGCCGAAAAGGTGCTGCGCGTCGCCCTGATCCTGCCAGC
>CAZTDK010000327.1:0-7147 GCA_964611965.1 uncultured Binatia bacterium (SeqCode)
ACCGGCGATGTTCCGTGGCGATGTCTACGCGGCGCAGAATGTGCCGCGCGTGCCGGCGACCCTGCCAGAAGCGATTGCCGAATTCGAAGCGTCGGCATTGTTTCGCAGCGCCTTCGGTGCGGACGTGGTCGAGCATCTGGTCCACTTTGCACGCACCGAGCAGCGGAAATTCGAGGAGACGGTCACCTCGTGGGAACGCCGGCGATTCCTGGAGCGGGCGTAGAGGAAGAATTGGAGGATTGGAGGATTGGAGGATTGGAGAATTGGGTTCCCGTCCAAATCCTCAAATTCTCCAATCCTCAAATCCTCAAATTCTCAAATCAGCATCGGAGTGGCCCATGAGTAGGCGTCCCATCATCGGTATCTCTTCTTACGCTCGCGATGGCGATCCGCCGGTCTTCAGCGTGCCGTGCGGCTACGTCGACGCGGTGCGCACGGCAGGAGCAACGCCGCTGCTGTTGCCGCCGGGAGAAGCGCAGCCGGAGCGGTTGCTCGACGTCGTCGATGGACTGATTCTCGCCGGCGGCGGGGACATCGCGCCGGCCGCCTATGATGGCGAACCCCACGAGACGATCTACTCCGTTTCCGAGGAGCGCGACCAATTCGAGTTCGCGCTTGCACGTGCCGCCTTGTTGCGGCCGGAGACGCCGCTGCTGTGCATCTGCCGCGGGATGCAGGTGCTCAACGTCGCGTGCGGCGGATCGCTGCACGCGCACCTGCCGGACCGTTTCGGCGACCGCGTCGCGCACCGTTTGGCACCGCGCCGCCGCACGCATCACGCGGTGCGCATCGACGCGGATAGCGGATTGGCGCGCTTGCTCATGACGAGTCGGCCGGAGGTGTGCTCGTGGCATCACCAGGCCATCGATCGGGTGGGCGAAGGCCTGCGACCGATTGCCTGGGCCGACGATGATGTGATCGAGGCCATTGAGCACACCACGCATCGGTGGTGCATCGGCGTCCAGTGGCATCCCGAGATGCAGCTGGACGCGCCGGAGCAGCAACGCCTGTTCGAAGCCTTGGTGGCGGTGGCAAAGGGCGGCCGAGCGGGGAGAAGCACGACAGCACGAAATCTCGGACGCACGAAAGGGCAGGGGCTGAAGTAGGGTGGGCATGGCCCACCGCCTTTGCTCCATCCAGGAACCGCAAGACGGCGGGCCGCGCCCGCTCTACAGGAGAATGGAGCATGTCGGGACGTCTTGAACACAAGGTGGCGCTGATTACCGGTGCGGGCGGTGGCATCGGGCGGGCATCGGCCCGTGCGTTCGCGCGCGAAGGCGCGCGCGTGGTCGTCGTCGACCGCGATGAAGCGGCAGGACGAGCGACCCTCGAGGAGCTGATCAGGGAGGGCGGGGTCGCTGCCTATGTCGCCGCCGATGTGAGTCGTGGTAGCGACGTCCAGGCCATGATTGCGTTCGCGGAGCAGCAGTATGGCGCGCTCCACGTGCTATTCAACAACGCCGGGATCTTCCCCGACGACGACGGCTCAGTCCTGGAGACCGACGAGGCCGTCTTCGACCACGTCATCAATGTGAACTTGAAGAGCGTCTTCCTCGGCTGCAAGCACGGTATCCCGGCGCTGCTGCGCGCCGGCGGCGGGTCGGTCATCAACACCGCGTCGTTCGTTGCCGTCATGGGCGCGGCAACGTCGCAGAGCGCGTACACGGCGTCGAAGGGCGGGGTGCTGGCGCTCACGCGCGAGATTGCCATCGAGTTTGCACGCCGCGGTATCCGCGCCAACGCGCTGTGCCCGGGGCCGGTGAACACACCGCTGCTGCAGGCGCTGCTGTCCGATCCGGCGCGCCGCCTGCGCCGCATGGTGCACCTGCCGATGGGCCGGCTGGCCGAGGCAGACGAGATCGCCAACGCGGCGTTGTTTCTGGCCTCCGACGAATCGTCCTACGTCAATGGGACGACCTTTCTGGTCGATGGTGGGACGACGGGCGCGTACGTCACTGCGGAGTGAGAACCCCCCGCTCGCACCGTGGCGTAGTTTGCGGGAAAGGTTTGCGCTGTGCGGAGGGGAAATGAAAAGCCGGAAACAGGAAACCGGAAACAGGAAACCGGACAATTCACCGAGTTTCCCCTTCCTCTGCTGTTTTGGTTGCCGCTCTGCCAGGCGCGGATTGTGGCGGATCTGGGTCAACGCCAGCCGGTTGCGTCCGTCCTCAGAATGGAATCTCGTCCTCGTCTTCAGACGGCGTGCCTTCGCTTGAGGCGGGTGCCGCACCCGCCGTCTCGCCCGCTGGACGGCGCCGATGCCGCCGCCCGCCGCGCCGGCGCGGGCGGCGAGTGGGAGCCGCCGACGATTCGATTGACTCCGCTGCCGCGTCCTCAGTGGTCTCTGTCGGCGTGCTCGGACCGCCACTGTCGTCGCCGACGAGCCGCACCATCCCGTTGGGGTTGAGCTCGACTCCTTTGATGCTGCGGACCCGGGTGATCAGACGCGGTGAACCCGGCGGCCGACTGAAGCCTTGTGCCTTCAACGCGTTGGCGAGCAGATCCAGGTTGATCCAGCGGGCGCTGTCGCTATGGGTCAGGCGTGCCAGAATGGCGCGGATTTGTTCCTGCGAAGCGGCGTGCGCTTCATCCGGCTGGGTGGCTGCCGGTGTCTCGGTCGCCGGCGTTTCCGGTGCTGGGACATGCACGGCTGCTGCATGATGTGTCGAGGCCGGTCCCCGTCCCCGCCCACGGCCACCACGCCGGCGCGGGCGGTGCGGGCGTTCCGTCGCGCTCGGGGTCGGTGCGGGGGCGGCCGGTATCGCCCCCGGCAGGTGGCGATACGAGATGCGCTGGCAGATGACGCCGCAGGATGCCGCGGCGTCGTGTACCGCGTCAAAGGCACGGTCATCGGAGACCATGTCGAGCTGATCGCCCGGGGAGGCATGCGCCAGCCAGCGGCCGGCGTTGACCGCGATCCACAAATCGCTCCAGTCGCGCACGCCCGGCGCCGGTGCGCTGTGTACCAGTTGCGCGCCCAGGCTCGCCAGGGTGCGGGCCACCTTCGTGCCGACGGATTTCCAATTGCCGATGGCGATCACTTCGGTGGGTTGAACCTTGCGGTCCACCTGGAGATGCTCGAGCACGCGCAGCAGGCTCGCCTCGCTGCTGGTGTTCTCGACGTCAATGAAGATCACGCGCCGGGATGTCCCGGCCCCAGCGGCCGCCACCGCGACGGCCTTTGCGGCACGCACCATTTTCTTGGCGCGGGCCGCTGCAGGCTTCTTGGCCGCCGTCGTCTTGGCCTTCGGGGTCTTCGTGCGTGTCTTTGCCTTCGGGGGTGATGGCTTCACGGCAGCCTTCTTCGTCCGCGACGTTCGCTCCATGCGTGATGTATGACGCGATTTGTGTCGCCTGTCCAATGCAGGCTTCCGTTAAAATTGAGCCGCGTGCTGGAGCTGAGGCGACCGTGAAGCTGTAGTCAGCTGCAGGCACCAGCGCTTGTCGGAGCCGCCGGCTTCAGGTCCTCGGTGAACAACCCGTCGGAGGGCGCGGCGTTGCCGGTATGCCCGCGCTGGACTATCACGGTGGCATGCAAGAGCTGTTGATTGGCGGCAAGTGGCGACAAGGGCAGGGGGGCATCACCGTGATCGAACCGGCGACCGGAATGCCCTTTGAGGAAGTCGCGGCCGCCGGCGCCGACGATCTCGACGCAGCGGTGGCCGCGGCCGCCGCCGCGTTCCCGGCGTGGTCGGGTGCCAGCGCCGTCGAGCGCGCCGAGATTCTTTTTCGCTTTGCCGATTGCGTCCGCGCCCATGCGGAGGAGTTGGCGCTGCTGGAGGCGCGCAACGTCGGGAAACCGATCGGCGAGGCGCGCTGGGAGGCGCAGCACGTCGCCGACACCTTACGCTACTACGCCGGGGCGGCGGACAAGTTCTTCGGCGAGACGATTGCCGTGAAGAAGCGCGGGCTCGACATCACGCTGCACGATGCGCTCGGGGTCGTCGGCTTGATCGTGCCGTGGAACTTCCCGATGGTCATCGCCACCTGGAAGCTGGCGCCGGCACTGGCGTGCGGCAACACCGTCGTGCTGAAGCCGGCGAGCCTCACCCCGCTGACGGCGCTGCGTCTGGGCGCGCTCGGATTGGAGGCCGGCCTGCCGCCCGGCGTCCTGAATGTCGTGCCCGGTCCCGGTGCCGCGATCGGCGCGGCACTCGCGGCGCATCCGGACGTGGCCAAGATCGGCTTCACCGGCGAGACGGCAACCGGCCGAGAGATCATGCGCGCGGCGGCGGCCACCATCAAGCGCGTCGGTCTCGAGCTGGGTGGCAAGTCGCCGAACATCATTTTTGCCGATGTCGACGTCCAGCTGGCCGCCAGCGAGGCGGTCGCGTCGGTGTTCGCCAACGCCGGCCAGGACTGCTGCGCGCGCTCACGCGTGATTGTCGAGCGGGGAATCTACGATCGCTTCGTCGAGGCGATGGCCGCGGCGACGGATGCGTTGGTCGTCGGCGATCCGCTCGCCGCATCGACGCAGATGGGTCCATTGATTTCTGCACGGCAGCGCGCGCGCGCGGAGGAGTACATTGGCATCGGACGCGGCGAAGGCGCGCGCCTGGTGTGCGGCGGCCAGCGCCTGCAAGGTGACGGGTATTTCCTGCGCCCGGCGGTGTTCGCCGACGCGCGCCCGCGCCAGCGCATTGTCGACGAGGAAATCTTCGGGCCGGTGGCGGTCGTCTTGCCCTTCGACACGGAAGCGGAGGCGATCGCGATCGCCAACGACACGATCTACGGCCTCTCGGGCTCGCTGTGGACGAACGACCTCAAGCGCGGCCTGCGCGTCGCGCAAGCCGTGCGCACCGGCGTGCTCTCGGTGAACTCGTCAGCCAGCGTCCACCTGCAGGCACCGTTCGGCGGCTACAAACAATCGGGGCTGGGACGCGAGCTCGGAATGCACGCGATGGAGCACTACACAGAGCTCAAGAACATCTACTTCGAGACGCGTTGAAGGCCTGCGGCCGGCGTCCGTTCTATGGGCGCTCCCGTTCGAGACGGCCGCTGAAACGATGCGGCCGCCTGCCAATGAACCGCCACCGGCTGGAAGCCGGTTCCACTGGTGGAGACCGGCTTCCAGACGGTCAGGTTCATGCCGTTTCGAGCGCGTCGTTCGCACGGACCATATGGCGTGGCTGATGAAAGGCTCGCGCTGTGCGCTCCGCCGGCCGCGCTCGGCGCAGCGGCGGGCGACGGCGGCGCTGTTTGCCAGAGCGGCCCGGTTGCTTCGAGGCGCGGGCTCGAACAAGCAGGCAAGTGGTGGGTTCATCCGGCGGCCACGAAGGTTCATTCGTCCACGGTGCTCGAATGAACCCTCAACGTCTTCGAATTTTCGAGCGCAGCGCTCGAATGAACCCTCAAGTTGTCCCAAATTTCACAGCCGGCGCTCGAATCAACCCTCAACTTGTCCGAAATTTCGCTGCCGGCTCTCGAATGAACCCTCAACTTGTCCCAAATTTCGCAGCCGGCGCTCGAATGAACCCTAAACTTCTGCCAATTTTCGAGACTTTTCTGGGGGTTTTATAAGTTGGCGAAATCCCGCGCATTTCTCAGACAAACCGATGCGTCGCATGCGTGGATTGCCCACAAATACTGACCGAGTGTGCGCCGCCGCTCATGAAAACGTGGGTAGTGTGTCTGTTTCGATGCGAATCACGACAACATGGTGTCGAATTGCTCGCAATTGTGCACGCGTGTCTCACGAATTGAGTCGTTCTGCGCCTGTTGCTTCACGCAAACGGTCAGAAAATGGAGCCTCTCCTGCTCGATTGGTGTCGAAACCCACGGTGTTGAACCCGCAGGAGAATGAAGCCACGAAGAACACGAAGTTTTCGAAGAGAAACTGAAAGCGAACATTCTCAATCTCCCTCTCCGCGCCCTTCGTGTCCTTCGTTGGTAAGAACTCATCGGTCAATGGCAGATTCCTTCGGGATCAGAACAATCCGAGGCTGGACAAGTTCTGTCGTACTATGTCACTATGTGCTCCATTCGCACTACAGGCAGAGAAAGGAGGTAGGAATGGCTCGCAGAGCAAAGAGGCAGGAGCGTGCGGGGCACAATGGCAAGCGGCGCAAGAACGCTGTGCAAGGCGCCAACGGCAAGGCACCGAAACGCAAGAGCGGGACGGTGGCGCGAGCGGCGAAGATCGACATCGGCGTCGACGCATTGAAGCACCTGGTCAAGCCGCCGGGCGATTATCATGCAGTCGCGCGGCGGTTCGCCGACGAGATGGAAGCCACGGGCTTCCGCGGCACGGTGACGCCGCGGCAGCTGCGCATTCTCGTGCGGCGGGGCGAAGAGTTGGCGCAGCGAGCGACGGCGGCGCGGAATCGCGCCACGGTCCTGGACCGGCGGCGGTCGCAGCAGGTTTCGCAAGCCTGGACGCGGCTCTTGGAGAGCTGGCGCCTGGTGAAGGCGGCGCTGCCGGTCCGCCCGGAGCTGCAAGCCCCCTTCGCGTTCATGAAGGAGTACATGTCCAACAGCCGCACCGCGCCGGAGACGCCATCGGCACCGCCGCCGGCAACCGCGCCGACTCCGCCGGCGCGCGGGTGACGAATGCGGGCATTTTCCGCCATTCGGCGGCCACCCGTTGTGCGCGTCGCACACGCGTGGCGTCGAATGGCGGAAAAGCCCGTCGGGATTCGCGGCACGCATTGCCCATCGTTAACGGGCGGCTTGTGGACAATGAGAAGAACGGGGACGATGTCAGCGTGAAGCCACGAGCGGGAGCGGAATTACCCTGGGACTGCGCGAAGTCCCCAACCGGGCCCGCATAGTTTAGGTTTGCGACGCACTTCTTGACTGAAGGATATGATATCCGCACGATTCAGGCGGTCTTCGGCAATGCGGCCGTCAGCACGACGATGATTTACACGTGATGCTCAACCGTGGAGCTCGCGGATACTCCGGCCGACTGCTGAGAGGCGCTGCCGCCCGTAGATGATCTCATAGGCGGTCAACTTCCGACCGTCTATCGCGGCCCATATCCGCCGGGCAAGGGTTGAAAACTGCGTTGCCGAAGCGAGCAGAAAGGAGTAATCGGAGACGCTGGGAATCGGGGATATATGCGGCAGATTGCAACGGCGACAACTAGGAAGCCGATTAGGCGTTGGACATAACTATCGTAACCACTTGACGTATGCTACTGTCGAGA
>CAZTDK010000328.1:0-7139 GCA_964611965.1 uncultured Binatia bacterium (SeqCode)
GTGCAGCCTTTGGTGCGGTACCGCGGCCAGAGTAGACAGCGACCGGACGTAGTTGTGCCGTCACAGGAACAAGCTGAACTGTTGATCTCCATCGACGCGCCACTGGCGTGGGTGGAGATCAATCGACCCGCGTCCCGCAATGCCCTGAACCTTACGGTATGGCGTGGGATTGCACAGCAACTGCCGGTCCTGGACGCACGCGACGATGTCCGCGTGGTGATCGTGCGCGGCGCTGGCGAGGCGGCTTTTCTGGCCGGAGCAGATATCACCGAATTTCAGAGCGCTCGCGCCGACGCATGCATGGCCGCCGAGTACGAGCGCCACACCCATGCGGCACTGGAAGCGATCGCGACGTTATCCAAACCAGTGATCGCACTGATCAATGGGATCTGCTTCGGCGGTGGGTGCGCGGTGGCGCTTGCCTGCGATCTACGTTTCGCGGCCGATCACGCCCGTTTTGCGGTTCCCGCGGCACGCCTGGGGCTGGCGTATCCATTCTCCCACGGCGTCGAGAGCTTGGTCGATCTTGTTGGTCCGGCTCATGCCGCTGACATCCTGCTGTCGGCGCGTGTGCTCGATGCCAATGAGGCCTTGCACATCGGCCTCGTCAACCGTGTCGTGCCACGTCAGGAACTGGTGCACGTCACCCGCGAATACGCGCTGCGCATGGCCGAGGGGGCACCGCTGACGCTCGCCGCCCACAAAGCCGCGATTCAAGCGGCGCGACGCGCCGGGTCGGCGCGCGATCATCGGGCTCTTCAAGCACTCGTCGAGCGCTGCTTCAACAGCGTCGACTATCAGGAGGGCGTCGCCGCTTTCATCGCAAAGCGCGCACCGCGATTCACCGGGCGGTGATCGCGCGAACGATTCGCCCTTGCGCTGGCGACAACAGGGGTCTACTCAATACCCGTGGGGCGTTCTTCCGACCGTGCCCTCAGACGGTTCGCGATTTTTCTCATCGTGGTTGCAGCCACCGGGGCCTTGGCGGCGTGGCGCGCGCGCCAGGGTGTTCATTTCACGCCCGAGGCGCTACGCGACTGGGTACGCAGCTACGGTGTCTGGGCTCCCGTGGTGTTCACCAGCGTCTTCGTATTGCGGCCGCTGGTTTTTTTCCCCTCGACACTGCTGTTCCTCGCTGGCGGACTGGCTTTCGGCGTTGGTTGGGGCACTCTCTATGCCGCCGTCGGCGGTACGGCAGGCGCGATTCTCGGGTTCGCAATCGCGCGCGCGCTCGGACGTGATTTCGTTGAAGTGTGGATTGGGGTTCGCATGCCGGAAGAACGCCACAGTCAATGGGGGGCGGGGCTGGTGCTACTGTTGAACCTCATTCCGGTAGTCCCCATGACGGCGATCAACTACGGCGCCGGGCTCTCCGGCATGCGTCTGCTGCCGTTCACGGTGGCGGTCATCGGGGGATTGACGCCGCGCGCATTTGCCTACAGCTATTTTGGCCACTCCCTCCTGCAGATTGGCTCGGTTGAGTTCCGTGTTGCCCTGGTCTTGCTCGCGGCGCTGATCGTGATTCCACTCCTCTTGCGTCGCCGCCTCATCCGATGGATTACCGGCCCCGCTGCCATTGAGCGACAGTGAACCGTCAGATGTCGTACCCGCCGTTCGGGGAGATCACCTGCCCGACCGTATAGCTCGAATCGTCGCTGGCCAGATACAACGCCACGGCAGCGATCTCGCGTGCGGTCCCGAGGCGACCCATCGGAGTCTGCAGCAAGATCATCTGTCGCATCGGCTCATCGAGAACATCCAGCAGCGGGGTATCGATGTAACCCGGCGCGATGGCATTCACGTAGACGCCGCAGCTGATCGCCTCGCGGGCGACCGCTTTGGTGAATCCGATGATGCCGGCCTTGGCGGCCGAGTAGTCGGGGGAGCCGAGAAGGCCGGCGGTTCCCGCGACGGAGGCCATGTTGATGATTTTCCCCGCGCCCTTCGCCTCCATGATCTTGAGCGCCTCGCGGGTGCAGTAGAACGTCCCATCCAGGTGCACGGACAACGTACGGCGCCACTGTGAATCGAGCATCGAACGTGTGGCGCCGATCGATCGCGTCGGACGCGTGCCGCTGAGCATGGTTGCCACCATCTCGCCAAAGTTGGCCTTGACGGTGTCACTCACCATCGCGATCCCGGCGTTGTTCACCAGAATATCGAGTGTCCCCCAGGCTTCGACCAGTTGTTCGAAGAGGGCCATGACTTCGACGCTATCGGAAACATCGGCGGCCAAGACAATTGCCTGGCTCCCAGTAGCCTCGATCTCTCGAGCGACACGTTCTGCGGACTCACGGCGCACGTCGTTGACGGCGATCCGGGCTCCTTCGCGAGCAAACGTCAGCGCGATCTCTCGCCCCAAACCGGATCCTGCCCCGGTGATCAACGCCACGCGCTCCCTCAACTGCATTGCACGCTCCTTTTGGTTCGCGGCTCGCTTGTCCTATACTCCGCGCGTGAGCGTAGAAAACCGTGAGCGCTTTGTCCACGTCGTCACCCACGGCCCGCATTGCCTGGATGGCGTCGCGGCCGCGGTTGCCGTGGCGCGTTACCACGCCGGCAATCACGTCACTCCCCACTTCTGCAGCCACCGCGAGATCAACCAAGTGCTGGCAGATCTGCGCTGCGATCCAATGGCGGCCCGTCATGAGGTGTGGATCACCGACATCTCGTGGAGTGATTCCGCGGTCGACCGGCACCTGCAGACACTGATTGATCGTGGCGTGAAGGTCTACTTGATCGATCATCATCGCACCACGCTCGAACGGTGGCACGCCGGGCACATCAGCGTGCGCCTCACGGACTGCGTGCTCAGCGAATCGTACGCGGCCTCACGGCTGGTGTACGAATATCTCCAGCGCCGGAGCGATGCGACGCCACAGCGGCGCGAGTGGTTTGATGCCTTGCACACCCTCATCGCCATGGCGGATGACAACGACCGCTGGGTGCATCGGATACCCGGCTCCCGGGAGCTGGCCGCGACGGTAGATGCCATGGAGGGCCCCGACGCGTTTCACGAACTCCTCAAAGTGGATGCCCAGGTCACGTACACGCCGCGAATGTCCGCAGCGCAACAGCGCGCACGCGCCCAGTTGGCGCACAGCTTCGCGGTGGCCGAACAGAACCGCTTCGAACATATCCTGCCCGACGCCGGCATCACCCTGATCACGACCGTTTGTGCGGGCTACTCCAGTGAAATTGCAGATGCCTGGGGCAGAATGTCCCCCAGAACCGTATTTGCCTTCTTCGATACCAAGAGTCTGACAATCAGCCTGCGCCGCTCGCCCGACTGCAGTCTCGATCTGTCTCACCTGGCGGCTCGGTTCGGTGGCGGCGGACATGCCGCTGCGGCTGGATGCGAGGTTTCAGGGCTGGGGCGGCCGATAGCGGAGAGCCTCGCATCAATGATGGCCGCGGCCCTCTCCTCCCGCTGACCTCCGCGCTCAGCGGCCGTACGCGGGGCACTGGCAAGTCCCCGAAATGACTCCTAGTAGACGGATACCCCATGGGCTACAGTCGCGCCCTCTGTCGGGCAGCGAGATGAGCGTGAGCGTTCGTATGCGGCAAACACTCTGGCGGCTGGCGACCCTGGCGGCACTTGCCGTATCGCTCCTGTGCCCGCCGACCCGCGCCCAGTCGCCGGGCGATGCCAACTGCGACGGAATCGTGAACGGAGACGATGTCGCCGATTTGTCCACCGCCCTGTTCAATGCGGCAAGCCTCGACTGCTCCGCCACCGACGTGAACCGCGACGGGCGCATCGATAGCGCCGACCTTGTGGCGCTCATGCAAATTCTTCCTGTGCCCCCTACTCCGATTCCTCAAGGTCCCAATATCACCTTCTTCGCGGTGACGGGCGCCAACGGCGCCCTCCTCGGTCCGCTTGGTGAGATCAACGGAGTGCCGGTCTACTTCCGCAACTCGGGATTTGGGTTCAAGCTTGTCGTCGAAGGGCAACCTGGGGCCAGCGGCATCGCGGCAGGCGCGACGACGTTCGACACCCAGCCCGGCGACCCATCCCATCGGCCGGATTTGCAGATCGAAGCCAGTGAAGCGCTTGGCGATGGAAGTCCGACCGTCTGCGAAGGCGGTGTGCCCGCGGTCAACCCACCGGACTTTGGTGCCACGCAGTTTGTCGCCAATGTGCTCAACGACTTGGCGTGTACGTTCTCCGCTACTTCATCACCCGACTCGGCATGCACGCAAGATCCGTTCGGCACCGCCGACTTTCTCGGGGTAGGCACCCAGATTCAGTTCTGCCTGCAGGTGCCACGCACACTCGCCTTTGCACTCGGAGACACGGTGCTGACCGCGCGCTTGCGCGATCTCGTTGGTAACCTTGGCGCGATGCGGCAACTCATTCTCCGCGTCGGTTCGGGTCCGGTGCCGCCAACCTTCACCCCCGCGCCAACCTTCACCCCGTTCATCCCGCACCCGACACATACGCCGCCCCAGACCGTCACGCCCAGCCCGTTGCAAACCCCGACGCCCAGCCGCACAGCATCGCCGACGATCCCAGTCAGCCCTTCGCCCTCGTCGACGCCGATCCCATCGCCTACGGTCAACCCTGCCTTTACGCCGCCGACGCGGACGCGTTCACCAACTCCGACCGCCTCGCCATCACCGACACCCAGCGCCACCGTACCGATACCACCCGGCCCGGTGATTTCATTCTTTGGATTGACCCAGTCGGATGACGCAGTGATCGCACCGAGCGGGACGACGGCGCAGGGCGTGCCGATTTATACGCATCTGAGCGGCACCGCGTTTAACCTGGTCATCGAAAGTCGGACCGGCACCAACCACGTGCTGGCTGGCAACCTGGCGTATGAACCCGACCTGCTGTTTTTTCCGGATCTACAGATCGAAGCCTCACGCGATTTGGGGAACGGCAGTCCCGCGGTATGCGACAGCTCCGGTTCGAACGCCGGCGGCGTGCCGGGAATCGATCCGCCCGACTTTCAATCAACTCGCCTCAACGTGGCCGTCGTCAACGACCTCGCCTGCCGCTTCGTAAATGGCAGCGGCCAACCGGTGGCGCGAACTTCCAGCGAGGCGTGCACGCCCAGCGGCTCTAGCGGCTCTGGCTTCGGGTTCGTGAACCCATTGAGCATGTTGCAGTTTTGTGCGCCGATCACCCGGGTCCTGGAGTTTCCCGCGGGCGATACCCTGCTCACCGCTCGCGTACAGGACATCAATGCGACGCCGGGACCGACGGCGCAGATTGTCGTGCGCATTGGCGTGTCGCCTTCACCGGCAGCACCGACACCAACCCCACCCGCAACGGCGACGGTGGCAATCCCTCGCACCCAAACACCAACCGCACCGCCAACCTCGGCACGGTCGGGAACTCCAGTACCAACCGCGACCGCGGCGCTCCCGACACCAACGGTCACGACTGCACGCACCGCCCAGCCCGCCAGTCCGACCCCATCCAGCAGCTCGACGGGGCCAGTGATCACCTTTTTCGGTTTGGCGCGTTCGGATGACACGCTCCTACCGCCGGACACCACAACCCCGGGCGGCCTGGCCGTCTACCTCCGCACCAACGGCGTAGGATTCTCGCTCGTCGTCGAAGGCAAGCCGGGCAGCAACCGCCAGCCCGTCGGACGATCGTCCTATCAAAGCGACCTGTCGTCGCTACCCGATCTGCAAATTGAGGTGTCGCGATCGCTCGGCAACGGCAGTCCCGACGTCTGCGACAACGCCGGGCCGACGGCGGGTGGTGTACCGGCCATCGATCCACCACGCTTCGATTCTAGCGGCGAGGTGACAGACGCGGTCAACGACCTTGCCTGTCGTTTTGTCGATGGCAGCGGCCATCCGCTGGGCCGTGGCCCCAGCGAAGGGTGTATCCTCTTTAGCGGAGGCGATCAGGGGTTCGTCGACTCATCCAGCACCATTCAATTTTGCGGCGCAGTCGGAAGAGCCCTGGCGTTCCCATCCGGCGATACGACGGTCACTGCCCGCCTGCTCGATGTGAACGGCACTGCGGGGGCCATGGCACAGTTGGTAGTTCACGTCGGCGGGTAGACCGCCCGGCAGGGCGTCGAGCGGGGAGTCTGCGGCGACCCAGGGATCGGTGCGGGTCGCCGGCCTCAGGGCATTGCACGCGCCCGTTCGCTGACGACGACGGGGCGACGAGCGGTGACGCGGCGGTAGCGGCCGATTCGCAGCGCGGCAAAGAACATCGCGGTGAGCACCAACACGATCATCGCACCGGCGGCGACGTTGAGAACATATGACACCATGAGTCCGACAATGGCGGACAGCACCGCACTGGCGACCGCGATTGCCAGCATGCTGCGATATCCGGCCGCCAATTGGTATCCAATCGCCGCCGGCATGACGAGCAACGCCTCAACCAGGATCAGCCCGACGACACGGATGGCTGCGACGATCGCCAATGCCAACGCCGTCAGGAGCAGAAAGTAGAGCGGCGCCACCGGCAAGCCGTTGGCGCGAGCCACTTCCTCGTCGAAAGTCAGGAACAGCAACTCCTTGAACAGCAAGCCGATCCCTGCCAGCACCACGGCGACAATCCCGCCGAGCAACCACAGATCGCGCGGCGACACCGCCAGGATGTTTCCGAACAGATAGCCGAAGAGATCCACCTGGTAGGCGCTCGACAAGCTGATGAGCGCCACACCCAGTGCCATCGCCGATGAGAAAAGAATGCCGATCGCCGTGTCCTCGTGCAGGCGACCGTGGCGGCTCAACCAGCCGATCGCCCACGCCACCGCGGTGGAGAATATCGCCGCCGCTACCAACGGATCGATGCCGAGCAACACGCCGATGGCAATGCCTCCGAACGCCGAATGAGAAATGCCGACGCCGATGAAGGACAGGCGCTTCAACACCACGAAGAATCCCAAGACTCCGCACAGCAGGCCCACCAGAATCCCGGCAACCAAGGCGCGCTGCATGAAGCCGTAGCTCAACACCTCGATCATGGCTGGTGCGCGGCGGCTTCCCGTGCCTCCCGCGACAGGAAATCGAACTCGCAGCGGTATGCCTCGCGCAGCTCATGGCTGTGCAGCACGGTCTGCGCATTCCCGTGGATGTGCGTGGTTCCATTGATGCAAATCAGCTCGTCGGCGTGGGCACCCAGCTCGAGGAGGTCGTGTCCACGTACACGA
>CAZTDK010000329.1:0-7124 GCA_964611965.1 uncultured Binatia bacterium (SeqCode)
TCTGCCGGGGACGGCGACGACGTACAGGAGCGGCACGAGCGCCGGATGCAGGCCTATGCCGCGGCCGTTAGACAACTGGCTGTCTCGCGGGCGATCAGCAACTCCTCATCGGCGGGAATGATGTAGACCGGCGTGCTGTCGTCTGCCGAAATGCGCGCTTCGTCGCCAGCCGTCTCGGCATTGCGCTGTGTGTCGAGCTGCACGCCGCACCATTTCAAACGGGCGCAGACGCGCGACCGGATCGGTGGGCTGTGGGCGCCGATACCGCCGCTGAAGATGATGGCGTCGGTGCCGCCGAGGACGGTGAGATATGCGCCGACGCATTTGCTCACGCGATAGCAGAACATCTCGACTGCCAGGCGGGCGGCAGGGTCGTCGTCCACGGCGGCGAGCAAATCGCGCATATCGTTCGAACGGCCCGATACCCCGAGCAGCCCGGAACGGTGATTGAGCCAGTCCTCCGCTTGATCGGCGGAGATGCCTTCGCGGCGCATGAGATAGCTCACCACCGACGGATCGACGTCGCCGCTGCGCGTGCCCATCATCAAACCTTCGAGCGGCGTAAATCCCATCGACGTGTCGACCGACTTCCCGTTGCGGATGGCGGCCGCCGAGCAGCCGTTGCCCAATTGCAGCGTGATCAGTCGTGCCGACGCGCTGGGTGCCGCAACGATCTCGGTATACCGCAAAGCCAGATAATGATGCGCGATGCCGTGGAAACCGTAGCGCCGAATGCGGTGGCGCTGCGCCACCGCGGCGGGCAGTGCGTAGTGCGCGGCGTGATCGGGCAAGCTCTGATGAAAGGCGGTATCGAACACCGCGACGTGAGGGACCGCGCCGAGGGCGCCGCGCGCCGCCCTGATGACGCTGACGGCGGCGGGATTGTGCAGTGGCGCCAGCTCGCTCAGCGCGTCGATCGCTGCGACGGTCGCATCATCGAGTCGGATCGGTGCTGTAAATTGAGTGCCGCCATGCACGACACGGTGACCGACCGCGTCGACGGCGGGCGCCGCGCCGCCGGCCCGCAACTCGGAGAGCGCGAGCTGCGCCGCGTCGACGTGCGAGTGAATGGCCAACTGTCGCCGCAGTGCGTGACTATTTGCGTCCACGAAGGTGAACGTCGCAGCACCCCCAACCCCTTCAATAGTCCCGCGCGGACGCCGTTCGGTGCGGGCGGCGGTCCGGCCGGCGATGTCAAACTCGATCAGCTCAAATTTCAGCGACGAACTGCCGCAATTGAAGACGAGAACTCGCACCGTCAAGGCTTGGGAGGGAATGCGTCCGGCGCATCAAGCCACTACGTCAACACGTTCGAAGCCGCTGGCAGCGACCCCACGGGGAGCGGCCCATAGAAAAGACGGCGGGCGCTGAGGCTCAGAGTGTGGAGGTGGGATCCATATCGGGCTCGGATTCCGCCTCGCCCTCCTCGCCATCCTGCTTCTTGAGCTCTTTGCGCTCCAGCTTCTTGCGCATCTTTTCTTCTTGCTTGAGCTTCCGAGCCATCTCCTTGCGGCGCTTCTGATCGCGCTTGAACGTTTTGCCACCGGCCATGCTCGATGCTCCTTTCCGATACGTGATACGCCCGGGCTTGCGTGCTTGAGCGTCGTCACCCTACCAAAGACATTGTAGCGTAGCAATTGGGCGGCGAGAGCCGTGATCAGGAGCGCGGTGCATCGCGGTTGTTCTTGTCGGGCGCGCTGCATATAAAAGGAGGCCGAACGCACCGCCCACAGGAAGAGACGATGATACGCAGTTGGCAGGAGGGGGTATGACCACCGACGAGAAGCTGAAGTTGGCTGTCAGCGTGGCGCGCGCCGCGGCTCGCTCCGGTGAGTATCGCCGGCTCGACAAGCTCATCGAAATCGTGTTCCGCAAGCTCAATGAATTGGTCCCCTCGGATGCCGGCGAGTCGCATGAGCATGACCGCGACTTCAAACTGTAGGGAGGTACACAAACTCTCTGCTGCGCGCGCCTCGCGCACGTGGCCGGTCGCCCGTGGCACGTGGTCAAAAGGACGAGCGACGTGTCACGCGCCACGCGCGGTCGCCGTATTGGTCACGCTTGCCCTGCTGCCTTCGCTGAGCGCTCCTGTCGGTGCGTCCACGGCCGATACCTCGATCAGTGCCGGGGTTGCGCCGTTATTCGTCGATCAAGAAAAAACCGTAGAAGGGCCGGTGACGGTCGCGGAGCGTGACGCGAACACCGTGCGGCTGCGTCTCGGCCACCCGCCCCAGACCCTCACGGTGTCGTTGATCATCGGTCTGTTGAGCAAGTTCCCGTCGGATCCGGAGCGCTATTATCTCGGCAAGACGGTCCGCGTGTTCGGGATGATTCACAGCTTTCGGGGCGATCTCGAGATCGTCATCCACGATCCCGCGCTCATCGAGATTGCCGACGCGCCACGGGCCGAAACGCCAACGACCGATCCCGGCGTGCGCGACAACATTGATGCGCTGAAGCAACGCGTGCGCGACCTGGAAGAACAGGTGCAGCAGCTCCAGCACCATGGCGGCACGCCTCCGTAGGCCTGCGGCTGGCGTCTTTCTTATGGTCCGTTCCCGTTCGTCGCCAGAGGCCACCAAGTCCCGAGCCGCGACGCCAGCCATGCCATCCAGTTCGCTCTCGGTCCGCGGTGTCCTCAAGACGGTCCTCAAGGTGTTGCTCACGGTCGCCGCGTTCTATCTGCTCCTGACCCACAAGGTGCGCACCGACTCCGGCGACACGGTGATCGCCCTGCGCGCCATTCTCGATTACCTGCCGCACATCTCGGCGGACACGTTCTGGCGCTTCACGGCGCTGGCGCTGCTCATCAAGAGCCTCGGTATCTTCGCGTCGATGCTGCGCTGGCACTTCCTGCTGTGCGGCCAGGGCATCATCTTCCCGCTGTGGCACATCGTCACGACGTTCCTGATCGGCCGTTTCCTCGGCACCTTCCTGCCTTCGACCATCGGGCTCGACGGGTACAAGCTCTACGATGCCGCCCGCTTCTCGGGGCGTACCGTTGAAGTCGCCGCTGCGACGTTTATCGAGAAGGGCGTGGGCATCATCGGTATCTTCGTGTCATTCCTGGTGACGTTGCCGCTGGGCTACGACATCCTTGGCGCCCAGGCGGGCCTGGTGATCGGGTGTACGGTGCCGATCGCGCTGGCGATCATCGGAGTATTCTTCGCCATTGCTTTCAAACCCGAAGGCCTGATGTTTGTGCTCGACCGCCTGCCGATCGAGCGCGGCGGCCGGGTCGCCTCAGTGCTCGAGCGGGTCAACGCCGCGGCTGCCGCCTACAAGGATCAGAAGCCGTTGCTGCTGGTGGTCACGGGGCTCAGTTTCCTGGTGCACTTCTGCACCGCCGCGATGTATTTCTTCACCGCGCTGGCTATCGGCGCCGCGCAAGCCAATTTCTGGGAGGTGTCGTTTGCGTCGACCATCCAGATTTTCGCGACGGTCATGAGCCCGTTCACTATCGCCGGGGAAGGGGTGCGGGAGATCGTGCAAACGTTGCTGCTCGCGCACAAGATCGGCACGTCACAATCGATCATTTCGGCGGCGCTGGGCTTCTGGGCGACCGAAGCGCCAACCCTGAGCGGTGGGATCTTCTACTGCTTGCGTACGGCGGACTATCGCCCGGATGTGGTGCTGCGCCCGCGGCGGGCTGCGCTCAAGGAGACGAGGTGACCCGCATTTCGCAGGAGGACCTCCGCAACCTGGCGCGTTTCCGGCACGCCGTGCGTCGCCTGCTGCATTTCAGCGAGGAGGCGGCGCGTGAGGCTGGACTGACACCGCACCAGCACCAGCTGCTGCTCGGCGTTGCGGGGTTCACCGGGACCGGGCATGCCACGATCAGTGAGCTTGCCGAGTTTCTGCAGCTGCGCCATCACAGCGTGGTGGGCTTGGTTGATCGCGCCCAGGCCACCGGTCTGCTGCGGCGGCGACTCAACCCGAAAGACCGCCGCCAGGTGTACGTGTCGCTCACCGCCGCGGGCACGCGCAAGCTGCAGCGCCTCGCCGACCTGCATCGCAAGGAGCTCAACGGCATGCGGCGCAGCCTCGACCTCCTGGACGTCGCGCCCGAAGGCGCCTCCAAGCGCGGGCCGCGCGCGCGCGGACCTAAGCGAGCTGTGACACGTTGACCACCTGGAAAATGAGATTCACGAAAACACGAAATCGGGAAAGGCCGAAAGGGAACGATAGGTATTCTGATCTTTCCCCTTTTCGTGATTTTGAAGTTTCGTGTTTTCGCGATTCTTCTGACCGGCGCGCTCGCCTATGCGCATTTGAGGGAATCCTGAACGTGATTGGCTCATGCATGTGGTCCATGTGAGTCGCTGGCGTCTGCCGGTGCAGGGCTACGGCGGGGTTCCCCGAGTGGTCTTCTGGCTGGCCAAAGCGCAAGCCGAGCAGGGCGACCGCGTCACCATCCTGGGTCCCAAGGGAACACGCTGTCCCGGAACATCGGTCATCGAGTTGCCCGCGGGAAAGACCGACTACTCGCCATACATCGCCGCGCTGCTGCCGCGTGACGCTGATATCCTGCACTTCCATCACCTGCCCGCGGTCGAGCCGAAGATTCCGTGGGTACTGACCACACAGGGGAACTCGGCAGGTGAGCTGCAGTCCATGCCCAACAAGATTTATGTCAGCGGCGACCATGCCCGTCGTGGCGGGGGGACCGCCTTTGTCTACAACGGGATCGACCCAGGCGAGTTCATCTATCGGACGCGCAAGGACGACTACTTTCTGTTTCTCTCAAAAGTGAGTCGCCGGCAGAAAGGCGTACGCGCGGCCTTGCGCCTTGCGCGCCGCATGGGCTTTCGCCTCCTGGTGGCGGGCGGGACACGGTTCGCGTTGCGCAAGACCGGCGGGCTCGCGGATAGTTTGTTGGGAAAGGTGCATTTCTGCGGCGAAGTGACCGGACAGCGGAAGGCTGAGCTGATCGCCGGCGCGCGAGCACTGCTGTTCCCGATCAGCTGGGAAGAGCCGTTTGGCCTCGTGGTCACCGAGGCTCTGGTGAGCGGTACGCCGGTGATCACGACGCCGCGGGGTTCGATGCGCGAGCTCGTGACGCCCGAAGTGGGCTTTCTGTGCAACTCCGAGGACGAAATGATGACGGCGATCCAACGCGTCGGCGAGATCGATCCCGCGGCGTGCCGGCGCCGCGTCCTCGACCAATTCACCAATCAGCAATCGGCGGCCGCGTACCGTCGGTACTACAACGAAGCCATCGCGTCGTTTGGCCGCGGGTAGACGAAACACTCACGCCGCGAGCGCCACGAAGCGGGCCGCGATCTGCGCCCAGGTTGGTCCAGACCCGCGCGCCAGAGCGCCACTGTGCAGCCTGCTCCAGGTGGCGTCGTCGCTCAGCAGTTGGATGGCGGCGGTGGCGAATTGCCCGTCGTCCGCCGCCACGAGCCCGGTCTCGCCATCCACGATGCGTTCGGTCACCGCGCCGAGTGCGGTGACCAGGCAGGGGAGGCCAAGCGCCTGTGCTTCGGCGATGGCCAGGCAAAAGGTCTCACCGCTGTCGCCGCGATACAGCATGGCGCGGGCGCCGGCCAGGCGGGCCGCAAGTGCCGGACGCGGGAGCGGGTCGAACCGGCGTACACCCAAGGCGGCCATGGCTTCCGCGCGGGCGAGCGCCGGCGCGGCGCGCGCCGCCAAACCCGGATCGCCACCATACGTTGCGGCGCCGGAGTAGAGGTGCAACTCGGCACCCGGCACCGCCGGGTGAATGCGGTGCTGCCAAAGGTCCAACAACCAGTCCAACCCACGTAGGGGATTGGAGGTGAATATGGCGACCGGGGGCGGCGGTGGCCGCAGCCTGCTGGGCGCATCGAAGGGCGGCGCGACAGCAAGTGGAATCTGCACGCGCCTTCCCGGCAACCAGCGTGGCAGGGTCGCCGCATGACTTGGCCCCAGGGTTACCAGCATCGGGCGCGCCAGGAGGACGGGGAGCGCATGACGCAGCTTGCGCAGGTAGGTCGCTGGATTGTGCAGCCACAGCACCCGGCGGCGGGCGCGCGGCAGCACCCGGAATAGCCGGGGCCCTCGGTTGGTGATCACCAGGTCCGGCGCGCGACTGCTCGTTCCGAGCGGTGCCCAGACGATGCCGTGCAAGGTCTCCGCCGGGGCGGTCCCAGACCGTACTTCCACCGCATGGCCGGCTTTGTGAAATGCCTGGGCCAGCAGCGCGAACGCCGTCTCGGCTCCACCCAATGGCTGGTTGCCGAGCGCTTCCGCCGGAATGCGCGGGCCTTCGGTGGCCATCAGGATGCGCAACGGCGGAGACGAATTCAGCACCCCGGCGCTGTAGCACGAAGGCCACGCGGGCGACCATAGGTGGCTCGCCGTGCAGCGCCGTGCCGCGACGCGTCGGTCGAGTGAGATGTGGTCGGAAGCAGCGGAGGTCATCGCATTCCACTCGTCGGTCAAGTCCGGTATGAGTCTCACGCCATGACCGCGCCGGATGCGCCACAGCTCTCCGTTCTGATTGCCACGCGTAATCGTGCCGATCTGTTGACCCGCTGTCTGCGCAGCCTGGAGGTTGCGCAAGACGCGGCAGCCCAAGACGCGGCAGCCACGGATGTGGAGTGTCTGGTGATAGACAACGGCTCGACGGACGATACCGCTGCGGTCCTGGCGCAGTGGGAGCGGTCCGGTCGAGGGCACCGGCAACTGTTCGTTGAGCAGCCGGGAAAATCGCGGGCGTTGAACCATGCCCTTGAACACGCCCGTGCACCGTTGCTCGTGTTCACCGATGATGATGTCGAAGTCCCGCCGTCGTTCTTCGCCGAGATCCTCGCCTTCTTCGCCGGCCACCCGGAGTATGCCGCCGCGATTGGTCGTGTGCTGCCGCCACCGGGAGGGATCGAGGCCGACCTGCAAGCGCGCATCGCGCGCTACCGGACGATTGCGTTCTTCGACCACGGCGACACGGTGCGTGATGAGTCGAGCTTGCACGGTTCCAACATGGTCCTGCGCCGGATGGCGTTCGATACCGTCGGCGGGTTCAACGAATCCCTCGGCCCAGGCGCCACGGGTGGCATGGAGGATCAGGAGCTCGGCACGCGCGTGCGGCGCTCAGGGCTGCGCATCGGCTACATGCCAAAGGTGATCGTCCACCACTGCAT
>CAZTDK010000330.1:0-7120 GCA_964611965.1 uncultured Binatia bacterium (SeqCode)
GTGGAGTCGGTGGGGTGGTGACTGTTGGATTCCACCACCGTGCAGTCGACGCGCACCTTGCGTCCGTGTTGGGTAGTGGGTTAGTTTGATTCCGGATACCCATTCCACGCCGTCGCAGCTTGGGTTAGGTTGCCGGGTGTATGGCTACTGCGCGCTGCGTCTACTGCGATGCCGTTGTTCCTGATGGAGGGGGTCGGGAATTGTTCACGCCTGAGGCCAAAACCATGTTCAAGGACGCCTGGTTCTAGGACCAAGATAGCGACGTTGATGTCGATAAGACCTCTGCTGAAATGGTAATCTGCCAGGCCTGCCTCGCGCTATCACCAAATGAGCGGGCACAGCTCGTAAAAGAGCCCACGAGACACTGCCCCCATGGCCAGCGTCCGCCAGAAGCGCCCCCGTGTCCCGCAGGGCCTGTTGCTCGGCCGTCATGGGCAGCCCGAACACGCCGGCCAGGAACGCCTTCCACGCACCCCATGACTGCGAGCGAAACCACGGGCCGAAGTAGTCATCCCGTGCCATCAAGTCGAGGATGGTCAAGGCAAAAACCGGATGTGTTCAGTCTCGTGCAGCGGCGGGAGTGTTCCCCACACTGAACGAGCGCATCCTCGCCGCATCGCCGCACGCCTGGGAAATTTGACGCGCGGCGTACCTTATGCTGGAAAGTGCAAACCTAATGGGTCGTCTCTTGCGCCAAAACTTCAGATGGATGTCGACGCTGCTATTCGCGCGCAGAGTTTTCCTGCTCATAACGATCGCGGTAGCACTGGCGGGCTTCGTGTCACACGGTGCCGTGGCCTTCGTCACCTTCGAAACCGGGCAGGTACGGCCGCTGGCGCTGACGCCGGACAGCCAGACGTTGCTGGCGCTCAACACGCCAGACGCGCGGCTGGAGATCTTCCATGTCGCAGGTGGCGACATCACGCACGCCGGTGCGGTCGAGGTGGGGCTCGAACCGGTCGCCGTTGCGGCGCGGACGAATACGGAGGTGTGGGTTACCAACCATCTGTCCGACAGCGTCAGCATCGTCGACATCGGCGCATCTCCGCCGCACGTCGTGCGCACGTTGCTGGTTGGCGACGAGCCGCGCGACATCGTCTTCGCCGGCCCGACCGACGCGGACGGACATTTCACTCGCGCCTTCATCACCACAGCGCGGCGCGGGCAGAATCTGCCCGACTCGATTCCGCCCAATCTGACCATACCCGGAACGCCGCGCGGGCTGGTTTACGTCTTCGATACGACCAACCTCGGCAGTGGTCTGGGCGGGACGCCCGAGACCATTGTTCAGCTCTTCGGCGATACGCCCCGCGCCCTCGCCGCCTCGCCGGATGGGCAAACGGTGTACGCGGCCATCTTCGAATCTGGCAACGAAACGACCACGGTCACCGATGGAGCCGTGTGCGACGGCGGCGCGGCCGCGGCACCCTGCGCGCTCGACGACGTGCAGGTGCCGGGCGGTCTTCCGAGCGGTCAGGTCCCCGGTGGCCTTCCGGCGCCCAACGTGAACGTCGAAAACATCGTCGGGCCCGAAGCCGGCCTGATCGTGAAGTACGACGATGCCAGCCGGGTGTGGAAGGATGGGCTGGGGCGCAATTGGAATAACGCGGTGCGCTTCAGCCTCCCGGATCTCGACGTCTTTCAGATCGACGCGCTTGCCAATCCCCCGCAGCAGACGGCCAGCTTCGCCCACGTCGGCTCTGTGCTCTACAACATGATCGTCAATCCCGCCGACGGAGCGCTCTACGTGAGCAACACGGAGGCGCGAAACGATGTTCGGTTCGAAGGGCCAGGCACATCCGCAAGCACGGTTCGCGGCGACCTGCACGAGGCGCGCCTCACCGTTATTGCCGGCGGGAATGTGTCGCTGCGCCATCTCAACAAGCACATCACCGCACTCCCGCAAGGCTATCGCACCACGCCGATGCCCGAGGGTGTCAAGGAAGCGAGCCTCGCAACGCCCCTCGCGATGGCCCTGGCCAGCAACGGCACGCTCTATCTCGCAGCGTTTGGGTCGAGCGCCGTTGGTGTGTTCAGCAGCGCGGAGTTGGAAGCCGATACCTTCGTCCCCGACGCCACGCATCACATTATGGTCAGCGGCGGCGGGCCGTCTGGACTGGCGCTGGACGAGGCCAACCATCGGCTCTACGTCCTGACCCGGTTCGACAATGCCGTGAAGGTCATCGACACCGTCGCGGCGCAGGAACTCTTCCAGCATCCGCTCTTCAACCCGGAGCCGCCGGACGTCGTCGCCGGACGACCATTTTTGTACGATGCGCGGCTCACGTCGAGTAATGGCGAGGCGTCATGTGCGAGCTGCCACGTCTTCGCCAACTTCGACAGCCTGGCGTGGGACCTCGGTAACCCCGACGCTGTGGAAACCCTAAACTTTAACACATTAGGACCCACCTCGCTCAATCCGCCGCCGCCGTTTCACCCGTTGAAGGGACCGATGACGACCCAGACCCTGCGCGGGCTGGCTCATCAGGGCCCGATGCACTGGCGCGGCGATCGCACGAGCGCCACGGATATATTCACCAACTCGTCCGACACGACGGTTGCCTTTAAGGCGTTCAACGTTGCCTTCGATTCCCTTCTCGGACGCGATGAAGGTCCGCTGACTGATGACCAGATGGCCGCCTTCACCGACTTCGCGCTGCAGATCGCGCCGCCCCCGAACCCCGTGCGCGGGCTCGATAACCAACTCACGACGTCGCAAGCAAACGGCCAGACCCTCTACCTGGATCGGACGGTGAGACCCGACAGGGTCACGAACTGCGGCGGCTGTCACACGCTGCTAGCGGCGTTTGATCAATTCGGTACCTCCGGTCAGACTACTTTGGCCAACGAGCCGCAGGAGTTCAAAGTACCGCAGCTCAAGAACGCCTACGAGAAGGTCGGCATGTTTGGGACGCCGAAGACCGGGACCTTCGACATCCTGCCGGCGAATGCGCAATTTCAGGGAGACCAGATTCGCGGCTTCGGCTTCACGCACGACGGCGGCTTGGCGACGATATTTGATTTCCTACGGTCCACGTTCTTCGTGCTCACCGACGCTCAGCGTCAGGATTTGGAACAATTCATTTTGGCATTCGACACCACATTCGCGCCGATCGTCGGGCAGCAGATCACATTGACCAGCGAAAATGCGGCGGTAACCGGCCCGCGCATCGATTTGTTGATCGCTCGCGCCGCGACCTCCTTCGCGCTTATCAATCAGCCGCAAGCGCATGAATGCGATCTCATCGCCAAGGGCGTCGCCGGCGGCCTCGCGCGCGGCTACCTCTTCGATCCCGCGAGCGCCACGTTTCAGAGCGATCGCGTTGCCGAGCCGCCGCTGACCGACGCGCAACTGCGCGCCTTGGCCACCGCCGATGACCAGCAGGTCACCTACACGTGTGTTCCGCCCGGCGAGGGTGTGCGACTCGGCATCGATCGGAATGGGGACGGGATCTACGATCAAGATGAACTCGACTCCTTCACCGTGACTCCCACCGCGAGCCCGACGCCGACCGCGAGCCCCACACCGCCGGCGACCTCCACCCCGACTCCCACGTCCTCCCTGACTCCGACCATCACCGTGACTCCCAGCACAAGCCCGACGCTGACCGCGAGCCCGACACCGCCGGCGACATCGATGGCCACACCAACCCTGTCGCCGGGAGATGCGGACTGCAACGGCACGCTAAACGTCGGGGACATTGCCGCCATGTGCACCGCCGCATTCAACGTCCCGACCGCACCGCCGTGCGGCGCGGATTGTAATGACGATGGCGTCGTCACCGCGGCGGATGTGGCCTGCCTGGTCAAATTGCTGACCGCGTCGCCGCAATAGCCCGACGCTTTGCAGACGATGGCCGCACTGGCAGCAGATGTAGGGCGCAATTCTGCCACTGCCGACACGCTGGTGCTCACCCATTAGACCCGACGAGATTGCTCTTGCGATTTCACGATGATCGAGGTTTTCAGGACCCACACGACGAAGCGTGGGATCAAAGAAAACGCGAGCAGGCCAGGACAAGGGCTCTCAGGCGTGGGAAGGGTCTCTCTGGGAAGTGCGCGCGGCGGGTCAACGACAGACATGTGGCGGCATTTAGAACGCCTGCGTTCCCTCCTCACTTTGACACCCACGATCGACACGTGCGGTGCAGCAGCCTCCCTGCAACTGTCGGCGGGGATCGGGAGGCGGAGGCTCTCAGATTAACCCTGATGTGACAGAAAAACCCTCACCGCTGAGATGCCGAGGCGCTGCGAATGCGCATTCGAGAGGATGGAATTCCGTGAACGAATTCGACGCGCAGCTTCGGGATGAGGCCAGCACGTAGCAGCGAGGTCTTTGCCAAGCCCCGACTGGCCGTAGAGCACGCTGAGCGTGTTCTCGCGCACACGCAGGAAGATGTCGCCGGTCTCGGTATCGCGGCCAAAGAAGTAGTGCTGGCTCTCCTCGGTGAACGGAGTATCGCCGCTGATCGTGCGTTACCGGAAGTTGACACCTGAAAGGGGCGTGTAAACCGACTGCATCGGGCTAGGAACCCGACGGTCATCGCCTTATTGTCGCCCACTTACGGGGCTTGGGTGCCACTGGGGTGCTCACCAGTGCTCACACGGATGTAACCGACTGCCTTCGCACCAGACGGCCGGCGCTTGAGGTTCGATACGCTTGACTCCGGTTCGGTGTTTCGAATAGGGCGGGGCACGGGTGAACTGTAGCAGCCATTGGGCAGCGGTCACTACGCATGGACGTTATCATACATAGTCAAGCGGTGGCACCAGCGCCCCAAACAGAAGAGCCGTCAGGCAGGCGCCCGACGGCTCTCCAGAAATCAGGTTGTCAACGGGAATGATCGATCACAAGCCCGCACGAACGGCACGAACGTAGAAGTTACCGTTCTTAGCGTTGCCGCCCGAGGCGCTGTAGGCGAACTGCACGTACCACGCGGCGTTTGGAATGGTCGCAATAGTAGACGACGACCAGTAGCCCTCGGGGCCGGCGAACTGCGTGCAACTGCAACTCGTCACCGTGCAACTCGCCGCGCAGCTCGTATTGAACGCCGTGTCCACCGCTGGATTCGTGTTCTGGTAACTCCCGAGAGTCTGCAGCTCGTTCACATTCGGTATTCGCCAGTCGCTGTGACCCGCAAACGCGGTGCATGTTCCTGTACCGGCTCCACTGCAACAGGGATCGGGTGCGCCAGCGCCCGTACACCCAGCCGAGTCGCCGTTCAGGACTTTCAGAAAACTCGCGTACGTTGTCCCGTCGGTGACGTAGGTGCCTCCGCCGAACGAGGCCCCGGACCAGTTAAACATCTTTGTCCAGTCGTGAATCCCGCCCGACTGATCCTTCTTCTCCCACATGAGCCCGGTCTTGTTGTCCGTGACCGTGCCGTTACCGTTGTCGGTATACGAACGCGCGTCGCCCTTATTAACCACGGCGTCGCTGCCCGTCCCGTAGTCGAAGGTGGGGACTGTCTGGCCGGTCTTGAGCGGCTGTGATGGTGGCTGCGTTCCCGTGGCGCCGAACGAACCCGCACGGACGGCACGAACGTAGCCACCTAAGCTCTTATTGCCGAAGCTCGAGCTGCCGGAGGCGAAGTCCACGTACCACGTGTTGTTGGGAAAGGTCGCGTACGTAGACGACGACCAGTAGCCGGCCGGCTGCGTGCAACTGCAACTCGTCACGGTGCAACTCGCCGCGCAACTCGTATTGAACGCCGTGTCCACCGAGGGGCTCGCGTTTTGGAGGTTCGCGATGGTATCCAGCTCGAACTTGTTTGGAATGCGCCAGTCGCTGTGCCCCGCCAACGGTGTGCACGTTCCCGTGCCGGCTCCACTGCAGCAAGAGTCCGGTGCGCCGGCTCCGGTGCAGCCCGTGGAGTCTCCGTTCAACACTTTGAGAAAACTCGTGTACGTCGTTCCATCGGTACTATTCGTGACATTGTAAGAAGCCCCGGACCAGGTAAACTTTCTCGTCCAGTCATGAATCCCGCCCGACTGATCCTTCTTCTCCCACATGAGCCCGGTCTTGTTGTCCGTGACCGTGCCGTTACCGTTGTCGGTATACGAACGCTCGTCGCCGTTATTGACCACGGCGTCGCTGCCCGTCCCGTAGGCGAATGTAGGGGTTGTCTGGCCGGTCTTGAGCGGCTGTGATGGTGGCTGCGTTCCCGTCACGCCGAACACGGCCACGCCGCTGACGATATTTCCCGCAACCAAGTTCGTATCGTTCGCGGTCGCGGTCTTCGAGCCGGAATAGAGCCCGTCCGGGATGGTGAACGTCTTCAGCCCATTGCCGCCGTTCACGTTCGATCCGGCCGGCACCGTGCCGGTGACGAGGCTGCCGTTCGCGTAGCACGTCTGACCAGTCAAGATGTTAGTGGCCGTCGCCGTCGCCCCATTCGTGTCGACCACCGTCGAGCTGCCGGCTACGCCGAAGATACTCATCCCGCTCTTGATGTTGCCGGACACCAGGTCCGAATCGCCGAGGCACTTGCCTAGGCCATTGTGGTAGCCCAGTGCAATGGTTTGGTCCGTCGTCGAGGGTGTCAGCGTCACCGCACCGTTGTTCGGCATCGTCCCAGCCACTCCGCCGGCAGTGCCGTTGGAGAACGTCGTACCGGTGAGACAGTTGCTCGCCACCGCCGTACCTGTCGACACGATGCCACCGCACTGGAGGCTCACCACGTTATCGTTGTTTGGCCCATCAATCTCCGCCTTCACCGCATCGAGACCAGCGACGGCGTCCGTGATTTTGCTGGGGTCCGTGGCCGGCGGTGTGAGCGCTTGCATCGACGGTTTGACCAGGTTTAGCCAATCGAGGACCCGCGGGTATTGCGCCGCGATCGCCGAGTCTACATCGCACTCGGCCGCGGTACTGATGCAGTCCATCCACTCCTGCAGCGTGTCGATCGACCCGTCCCCACCGTAGTGGCTGCACCAGGCGTTGAGGTCATCGGCATTGAGCGGCTGCGACACGCCGGCCCCGACACCAAGGATATCGCCGAGCGTGTGCGTGTTGCTCCCGCCGGGCGCACACTTCGCGGTAATCCCTGCCGTCAGCTTTTCGGGCAGGCTCTTCCCCAGACTACGGCTATCGTTGAGCTTGCGGAACGACGTGACACAT
>CAZTDK010000331.1:0-7102 GCA_964611965.1 uncultured Binatia bacterium (SeqCode)
CAAGCCCGGGGTCCAGCTCTGGGTGATCCTCGTGTACATCGGTTTCACGCTCTTCTCATCCTCCAACGGCGACAACACGCCGTACAACCAACGAACGCAGCTTGTACCGACGAGTTTGGCCATCTTGATTGCGGCGGGTACCGGACCCCTGTGGATGAGCCTGTGGGGCCGCCATCGGCGCTGGGCGCTGGTGGTGGGTGGAGGCGTCCTTATGGCGCTCGCGCTGGCCGTGGTTGCCGTGTCGCGCGGGTTTATCACCGAGCGTCGCGATCAGCAGCTGGAGTGGGCATTTCTCGAGCGCACCGTGCCGCAGTTGCCGGCGGCGGGGACGCTGCTCTGGGCGGGCCCTGAAGGGGGAGAGTTCCCGCAACTCCTGCTGCGCCACGCCGGCAGAGCCTACGGGGTCATCGATGCACGGCAAGCCGCACGAGGCGAGGCGGATTGGCCTGCCGCTGCTGCGGACCTCGTCTACTACCAGGGCATGGACTGCTACTTTGTGAAGGACCAGCAGCCATGGCCGGACCCGATCACTCCGTTTTGCAAGGCGGTGTACGAGCGCTACACAATGGAGCCGATTCTCATCGAGGACCTGACGACCTTGGAATATTCATACCCGACGCTGCACCGGGCTGGCGAAGACCCGTTGACGTTCCGCATCGGATTCTTCCGCGTTACAAGCGTGCGTTGAGGGAGCACCGTGCCGCGGGACCGCCGGAAGTATGCTGTTCGTCGGAATGCGCGGACCTACTGATCCTGTGAGCTTGATGACCGTTCGACAGTCGAACCGGCGGAGCCTCTTCATCCCAATCGCGATCCTCATGGGTATCGTGGCAGGTCTGGTGGTCGCCGAGGGTGCTCTCCGCCTGATTCTTGGCGACACGTTCATGCTCGGGCTCGGCTGGTACGGCTCCGAGCGGCTCTTCCATGAGCGGGCATCGAGCGACGAGACACGCGGCGGTATTCATTACACCTACGATGCACAGGGATTCCGCGGGCAGGCGCCACACCCGCAGCCGGAGCGCACCGTCCTTTTCATCGGCGACTCGTTCACCGAGGGTTCGGGCGTTTCGGATGACGGGACCTTCTCGGCGGTTGCCGAGCGCGAGCTCTGGGAGCGCGGCGTACGGGTGCAATGCCTCAACGCCGGAGTGCACGGTCTGTGCGCCGCGCAGGAGCTGCGCCTGCTTCGCGAGATCCTCGCAGACCGGCACGTCGCCGCGGTTGTCGTGCAGCTTTTCCCCCACAACGATCTCAGCGACAACTGGGAAGATGGCGGCTTCTCGCTGGAGAACGGACGCCTCGTGGACCACGATCCCAGGCAGGTGCCGCCCCGGGTGACATTGCGCGAAGCTATCGCCCGCAGTTCCATTGTACACTACTCCATCACCGCCCGGGTGTTCGTGCGTGCGCTCGTGCCGGCACACTACTTCGAGGCGCCGCTTGACGACGCGGCGTTCGAGCTCGAACGCCAGCTGCTCATCGAGACGCTGGCGACTGGACGGCAACACGGAACCCCGGTTCTCTTCGTGGTGGTGGGGGCCGACCCCTCGGAATGCGCTTCGATCAACGATGATGCTCCGGACCACCGTGCCTACCGCAAGCTCCGCAAGATGGTACGCGCGCTCGATGCGCCATCGCTCGATCTGTGCTCGGTTGCATCGCGCCCCGAGGATTTCGGTACCGTCGACCCGCACTACTCGCCACTCGGCTACTCCCGTGTCGGCCATGCCGTGGCTGACGCGCTCGTTCCGTTGCTCGACCACAGGGACGTACCTTCCGGCGCTGGCGGCACCTCTCCATTAATGCCGTCTCGCCAATGCAGCGAACCGCCAAGGTCCGGTCCGCCGGCGCGCGCGGCGCAGTCGCGGGATGCGGAGTTTTCCTCGGGGTCGTTTGGCTGCCGGACCTCGATGCAATTCTGCCGGAGTCGAATGAGCCGATTAACGCGTTGCTCGCGCTTCTGGTGCTGCCGCTGCTTTCTGGAATGATGCTTGGCGGTTTCCTGGGACGGCGGCATTTGCCTCGTTGGTTGGGCCCGATCGTGTTCCTGTCGGGACCGCTCGTCGGGTTGCTCGCCGCGTGGGTTCCGCTGGGTTTCTGGAACCTGGCATTCGCGGGAATCGTTTTCGGGACCGGGTATTGGGTCGCTTCGTGGGCGCGTGCACCTGGTCGAACCTTGCTGGCGCTCAGCGTCACCGTGTGTCTCTGCTTGGGAGTGCTCGAGCTGGCGGTCCGGTTGTTCATGTCGGACCACGCGCTCTTGCAGGGCATCGGTGCAACCGAGCCGACGCTCTACAACGAGCCAACCCGCGCCATTGTCGCGCGCGGCAAGATCCCCCTGCTCTGGCCCGGTCCGCGCAGCCGCCCGGAGGATTTCCGTCGTGGGACGAAGCCGTACCATCTCCGCCTGGGCGATTCGATGGTCACCGGCGACGACCTCACTGAAGCGCTGACACAACGACTGCCGATGCTCGAAGAGGCCGAGATTGGCATTCCGGGCTCCGGACCGGATATTCAACTGTACATGCTGTCGCGTTGGCTGAAGGAGGCGCAGCGGCCGCCGCGCCTCGTGACGCATCATGTCTTTGCGGGCAACGATATCGGGAACCTCGATTGCGACTACAACTTCTGCGGGGGAGGCGGCCTCCTCGAGTACGATTCGGAGGGGCCCGTACCCTGCCGGCACTTGCAGTGGAAGTACTCGGCGACCTTCCTGATTGCCGAGTCGCCGCCGCCCTACGTGCTCGGTCTTGCCAGCGGATTCTCCACGCTGGCGCGCATCGCCATCGGCGCGCTGCGCCGCCTCGGAAACAAGGACGCGATCTGTCGGACGGTCAACGCGGATGATCCTCATCCGGACGATTGGGATTTGCGCTGGGCGCACTTCGAATCCATCATGCGCAGCGAGCGTGACGCGCTCAGCCGGCAGCACATTCCACTGGTCGTGATCGTCGTGCCCTATCGCCCCTCCCTTGAAAGCCCGAATCCGGAAGCCACGGGCGGCTACGAAACCCAAACACGGATGCTCGAGGTGTTGCGCCGGTTGGGGATTCGTACGCTCGACGCCTGGCCCCCGTTTCGTGCCGCCGTGGCGCGAGACGGCTCGGAGACCTACTTCCGGCCGAACCGCGACATTCACTGGACGCGGCGCGGTGCGCAGCTTTACGCCGACTGGCTGGTGGAGCAACTGGGTCCCGACCTTGAAGTTGCCGCACCCTCGCGCGTCGGCGATGGTGGCGACCCACAGGGAAGGAGGGGCGAGTGAAGGACACATCGAACCACCGCAGCGCTGCGGCAGACGCGCCCTGGCAGGAGCCGCGCATGCTCCGTTGGCTGGGTTTGGTGCTATTCTGTGCCATTGTCGCGTTCGCTGCCTGGTGGCGATGGCAGATTCGAGCCCCCGCGATCAGTTCCGATGAAATCGCCCTGGTCAAGCCCCCCGGCCGCTGCGAGATCGGATTTTTTTCCAACATCGAATGGGCGCGGAACTCGCCCCTGTTCCCATTGCTCTTTGCGTGCATTCCGGACCTCAGCGTGGCGCTTCAGTTGGGGCGGGACGCCGCCACGCTCTGCGGTTTTGCCGCGATCGTCGCAGTGTTCATCGCCGCCCGGCGCGCGACGGGCGGCGACAACCTCTCCGGTGCGCTGGCGGCGGCAATCGTGGCGTTCGATCCCGTGCTCGCCTACGAATCGGTGACCTTCCGCCCCTACGGGATCTGGGCGCTGGTCGAGTCGTGGCGCCTGGCGTGTCTCTTCGGTCTGCTTGCGGAAGCCAGCGACACGGCGCGCCCACGCCTGTGGAAGACGTTCGTGGTGCTGACGTGCCTGATGCCATGGACGCACTACGCGTCGTTCGTGATCCTCGCGTTCGAGGGAATATTGTTTGCCATCCTGCTGCCCGGCAAACGCTGGCTCCTGAAGGCGCACGCGATCGCCGCTGCCACGGCGCTGCCGTTGATCGCGTTTGTCGTGTACATGCGAAACTCGCCGGACTCCACGGGCGGCGCTTTCGATCGTGCCTTGGCGATTGTGTTTGCGCGCCACTTTGGTGTAGCCGGCTGGCCCTGGGTCGTCGGGTTGTTCGTGCTGGCTCTGTTCCTCAGCCGGCCGCTGGCGCCGCGGGCGGCACTCATACACTGGCTGGCCGTCGGTGCAGCCGCGCTGCTGCTATCGGCCACAACTCTGGTACGGCCAGCGGTTGCGGCGTTGGGTGTACCTGCATTTGCAGTTGTCGTTCCGGCGGTCATCAGCCTCTATTTCGGTAAAGCGAGATACCTCGGCCTTGCCGCGGCCGCTTTGCTCGTCTTTACCAATTGGCCCTTCGCACCCCTGCGGCAGCGCGACTACGGCCCCGCGCGGGAAAGCCCCGACATCGCCGCATTTGCTGCCGACCTCAGGCGCGAGACCGTTCGTGGAGACTGGAGCGTGTTCCCTGACTGGGACCTCACCGTCCTGAATTTCGTCCTCGAGACGAGCGGGTCACATGTGGAATCCTGGGGTCCGGACATGCTTGAAGTCGGCCCGATCAGGCTCCATCCGATTCGCGATCGCACCAGGCTGCCGGCGGGACGCGTCGTGCTGTTCTCGTGCGATGATCAGCTGGTGGGCTGCACGCCCACCGGCGGCCGTCCGTGCGCCAAGACATATGAGTGCCCCTGACAGCGTCCGAAGATGAGACGGCGTTCCGACGAAGCCCCTGTTGCCCGGTGTGGTCCATGCGAGCGTGGTGTCGCCGGCTAATCGTAGGCCTTGCGGTGGGACTTGTCGTTGCGGAGCTCTTCACACGGCTCCTCCTGCGCGTCAGCCCGTATGTGCGATCGCAGCTCGCCCAGCTTGGCCCCGCCGGACATCGGCTGGAAACTCTCGAGTTGTACGGCAACCGCGAGCATCGCAGCGCGGACACGCCTCTGGGCTGGCAGCACTCCGATCCCTTGCTTCCTGACCCGCGTTTCGGGTGGATCAATGCGCCGAACGAGCAGGCGACGACCCCTTGGTCATTTCACATCAATGCGCAGGGGATGCGCGCGACGCACGAATACCCGATCGAGAAGCGTCCAGGGGTCACCCGGATCGCGGTGCTCGGCGATTCATACGCCTTCGGATACGAGGTCGACGACGGCGAGACGTATGCCGCGTTGCTCGAACGCGGCCTTCCCGACTCCGAGGTGCTCAACCTCGGTGTGGCGGCGTACGGATTGGACCAGGTGCTGCTGCGCTACGAAGAGGATTTCTCACGATACAAACCCGATGTCGTGGTCATCACCCTGGTCTCGATTCTTCTGCTGCGGTGCAGCGACACGTTTGGCGCGTGGTACAAACCGTACTTCATGCTCGAAGGAGGAGAGCTTGTCCTGCATGGCCGGCCAGTCCCATCCCTGGTGGACATGCATAGGAGATATCTCTTCACACCACGATTATACAGCATCTACGACATTGCTGCGGAGACATGGCACCTGAGGTTTCCCTCGACACCGAGCCGCGACGACAGCCCGCTTCACCGGCGAATCCTGCACCGACTGGTCCAGCGCATCCACGCGGACGGCGCGCGACCAATCATCCTGCTGGCACCGGCCTACTGGGAATATGGCAAGCGGTCGGGCGCCGTCGACGCCTATCAGGCGGTCTGCGCGGCGAACGAGGCCGAATGCGTGGACGTGCAGCCACGTTTCGCGGAGGCGCAGAAGACCGGACTGCTGGGTGATGCGGTTGGAGCACACCACTGGAACATTGCAGGAAACCGCTTGGTTGCCGAAGAAGTGATTGACTACTTGAAGGCACACCCGACCGCTCCGCTGCAGCGATGAGTACCGTATGGAAGTTGTTGGACAGTCACTCAATGGACCGGTTTGCAGCGGCCACCGAACGATGTAATCTGCCCACATGGAGACGCCTTTAGCCGCTCGATACCTCTGGCCATTACTTCTCAAAAGGCCGCACGCTGAGCAGCTACGCGTCGCCAGGCCCGTAGCGGACGAATTCTCGGTTGGCGACAATCCCCTGGCCTGGGAAGGCGAAGGCTGGGACGAGTTCTGATCGATGCGCCGCGGGGAGATCCGCTGGTTGATTGCGTGCGGCTTTGAAGCGCGTGGCGACCGCTGACCGGCGATATGCGCGGTCGCGTGACGAAAATTTTCCTGGCGCTGATCTCGACGAGTCTCACCCTGCTGGCCCTCGAGGCGCTGTTGCGGTTCGCGGAGGGCCGTCCGCTCCGCAGCGTCGACGGCGTCGTGCTGTGGAGTACCAGGTCGCCACGGGCGGAGCCCGCTGACATCCAGCGCGCGGCTGCCGATCCACGCGCATTCAAAATCCTCGGGCTCGGCGATTCCGTCATGTACGGGGTTTCGGAACCCAAGGAGCAGACCTACCTGGAGTACGCCCGCCGCGTGCTTGCGCAACGCGCGCAGCGGCCGGTCGAGATCATCAACCTGGCGGTCCCGGGCTTCAACACGGTGCAGGAAGACGCCGTCTATAAGGAGATCGAGGGCCAGCTCACACCCAATCTCGTCGTCGTCCATGCGCTTCCCAACGATACGGCGCAATATGTATCCGATGGTGCATACGTCTACGACACGCGCGCCCTGCCGGAGAACAGCGATGCGCGCGTGCGATTCCCGTTCGCGGCTCGGGTGAATGACGCTCTGCTGGCGCACTCGCGGGTGTACGACCGCCTCTACGCGCTGGTACTGCGCCGCCGCGTGGATTGGAGCAATCTGCAGGATCCACCGGGCGGTGAGGCGCGCATGTGCGCCGCGCTCGTCCAGATCCACGAGCGCGCCCAGCGCGCGGGCGCACGCCTGCTGGTCTTGTCTTCGGCTGATCTGCGTCGACCCTTGTCGAATCAGCTTCCCGCGGCGTTGCGGCAGTGTGCGTCTCGTCAAGGAATCGAGGTGATCGATTTGACGGAATGGCTGGGCGGCGTCGACGCCGACGGCATTGCCCTGGACGACTATCACTTCAACGAAGAGGGACATCGCCGCGTGGGGGAAGCACTCGCCACCTACCTGCTGGCGCACGACTTGCGCGAGTAAGGGCATACGAAGTCCTCAGGGTTACGCCGAAGGCGTTGCGTAACATAGCCCAGGGTTGCCGCGTCTTTTTGCGG
>CAZTDK010000332.1:0-7067 GCA_964611965.1 uncultured Binatia bacterium (SeqCode)
TCGAACACGTCGTGCACCGAAAGGTCGCTCCACAGCTGCGCCAGGGTTTGCGTGGCGTCGCGAAAGCGCGCACTGCCTGCCGCGACCATGGCGCCATTGATGGCACCGGCCGACGCGCCGGCCACGATTCGAAACGGCGACGGCTGCTCCCGCAGGGCGGGGATCTCTCCGATGCGCTTGAGAATGCCGGCTTGATAGGCGCCCCGCGCACCGCCGGCGGTCAACACGAGACCCAGCATGACTACAGAAACCCGTGTGTGGATACTGCTCGTGTACCGATCCGGCGCATCATCTACTACTCCTCACACGGCAAGATGAGCAGTCATCGTGCCAGGAAGCTGTCGGAAGTCACCAGAAGCACACCGACAGACGACTGCGGGAACCCCTGGGAAGAATGCACGCGATGGTGGCATCACCTTGCCGAAGGATTGAGCTGTGGGCCGGGGAGTGGCTTGAGGGTGTTCAAAAGAGCTCACAGACGGCACAGAGGCCTGCTGCCACTGTCGGATTGCTTGCCGATTTCTGAGTGCTGGTGGCGCCAGGCCTCTGTGCCTGGCGAGTTTTGAGACACCCTCTTCGAGCTCGTAGGGCCGCCGCTAACGCGCGCGCGGTTCGACGATCAACTTGAAGTGACGTTTCCCCAAGCGGTGCCGCGGTTGATAGGCGAATAGGGCCTCGCATCCGGTGCCGGCAAGGGCGCGATCGACGTCGCGTCTCTCGGGTGCCGCCAGCCCGCGATGCCGCGCAGCTGCGTGGGATGCATGCCGACGCCGCGCGGCGGCTCGTCGGTATCGGCAGGACGACTATCGGCCCATTCCTCGACGGCGCGCACGGTGTCGAGAATCAATGGTACGGCATCGCCGCCGATGCATTCGAGCAGCGGCCGCAGCGTTGGCGGTAACGCATCGTTGGGTAACCAGGTGCCGGTTTCGTCGGGATCGGGATGATTCATGCGTTCGATCCAGTGACACACGCGTGGTGCGCGTTCGCGCAGCAGCCGACTGGGTACGGCGTCCAAGTACAGGTGTGGGTAGAGCGGGCCGAGCAGCGCACAGTCTGCCAGCGATGGCTGGCCGCCCCAGACATAAGCCTGCTGGGCGAGGTGCGCCGAAAACAGATCGAGCAATTCGCGCGTGTGCGCTTCGATCGCGGGAATCGTCTCGGGGGTGACGCCGACGAGCGGCAAGAAGGATTTGATGCGGTCGGCAAAGTGGTTGGCCGCTTCGACGTCGCCGTTGGTCGCGGCAAAATCGGCGCGTGCCTTGGTTTCGCTTTCCGGAAAGCTCCAGCGATAGTGCAGGCCGGGAAGGATCAGGAACTCGTCGGCGTAGAGCTCGATGAGCAACGAGAGCACGCGCTGTACGGGCGTCTGCGGATACAGCGGCGGGTGCGGATAGCGGGCCTCGATAGCGTCGAGGATATCGCTGGTGTCTTGCCACGTCTCGTCCGCCGGCGTGACGATGATGGGGATGTAGCTGAGCCCGGTGCGTGGCCGGATGACGCGACGGTACACGTCCGGCGTCGACAGGATTTCGACGAACGGCAGGCGCTTGTAACGCAGCGCCGGGCGCACTTTGCCCGAGAAATAGGAGACCTCGCTGGCATAGAAGCGGTAGAAACGCTCGGACTGGAGACCGGTTGCTGCAGTCATTTGCCTCGCCTTTCCCTTCAATCGGACCTGCGCAACGTCTTCACCCAGCGGGCCCGCGCATGTGCCGTGAAGCCGGCCCGCGCATACAAGTGCGCGGCGCGGGTATGTGTGGTGTCCACTTCCAAGTCGACCGCGGCGCAACCGGCGGCTGTGGCGCGGTCGAGCACCGCGGCGACGAGGGTTGCGCCGATGCCATGGTTGCGTGCTGCCGGCATCACGTAGAGCTCTTCGAGCCAGGATGACTGTCCGCCGTGCTCGAGTGTCCAGGTGAAGGCGACATAGGCTACGCCCACGACGATCGACGCGCGCGTCGCCACCAGTATGAAGCCGCGCCGCTCATCGGCGAGCATACCTTCGACCGCGCTCCGAATCGCGTCGGCGGGCGTGTCAATGGCGTGCTCATGGAGTTGTGCGCGCAGCAAACCGGCGATGCGCTCCCCGTCTGCGCTGGTCGCGTTGCGGATCTCGATGTCGTTCTCAACCACTGGGTCGATCCTCTCCAACATTCGCCTGCGCCCGCCCGCACCCTTTCTGACCTGGCAGCCGGTGCCATCTGACGGGAAGCGGCTCGCTGACTTATCACTGGCCGCACAAGGCCGGCAACTGGTCGCTCAGTGCGCATTTGGTTGCCGATGTGGCCACGACGATGTACACGATCAGCCAACTGGTGCGACGCGGCGGAAGAACACCATGACCGATGTCATTGTCATCGGGGCCGGAATGGCCGGGGCCACAGCGGCGCGCCAGCTGCGGCGCGCCGGGCTTTCCGTTTGTCTCGTCGAAGGTCGGGACCGGGTGGGAGGCCGCATCCAAACCGTACGCGATTTCTGTGGGGCGCCGGTCGAAGCCGGCGCCGAATTCATTCACGGCGTCGGCGCCGAAACCTGGCCCGACGCTCGCGCCGCCGGGCTGACCACACGGCCCAGCCCGCACACGCGCGACACCATGTTCAACATTGGATACGGAACGCACTGGCTGCCGCGCGTCCTGCTGCATCCGGGCGTGTGGCCGACGTTCAGCATTCTGCGCCGTCTCGGACGACTGCAGCCGCCGGATATGTCGGGGCGTGCGTTCATCGAACGACGCGGCTACCGCGGGCGTGCCCGCACGTTGGCGCAGATGGTGCTCACCGCGCACCTGCCGGGAAGCATCGACGAGGTTGGCGTGCTGGGGCTCAAGGAGGACGGCGTCCTCAAGTTGGAGACCGGGCTCAACCATCGGCTCAATGAAGGCTACGACCGGGTCGTCGAGCATATCGCGCGGGAGGTGCAGCTTGAGCCCGGCTTCGTCGTGCAGACGATCGAGTGGTCGCCGGCGGGTGTCATGCTGCGATCAGCCGACGGCCGTGAGCGGACGGCGCGGGCGGCTGTGTGCACCTTGCCGGTTGGTGTTCTGCAGTCGGGCCGTGTGCGCTTCGTACCAGAGTTGCCGGAGAGTAAGTGCACCGCCTTGCAAGCGCTGGTGATGGGGCCGGTGCTCAAGATCCTGCTGCACTTCGAGGAGCCCTTTTGGCCGACGAATCTATCGACACTCGGCTGTGGGGTGGGCCCGATCACCCTGTACTGGAACGTGTTCTACCATGCCGCCGACAAGCCGGCGGTGCTCACGGCGTACTGCACCGGACCGCGCGCCGCGGCGCTGAGCCGCGTCGGTGAGGAGGAGGCCGTTGCCGTTGTTCTGAAGGATCTGCGCATTCATTTTCCGAAAGCGGTGCCCAGGTTACGCGCCCATCGGCGCATCGATTGGGGTACCGATCCGCTGGCGTGTGGCGGCTACACGTTCCTGCGCCCCGGCGGCGTTGGCGCCCGAGCGCGTCTCGCCGTCGCGGACACCGGCGCCCTGTTCTGGGCCGGCTCGGCAACGGCGACGCGGACGATTGCCGCCACCGTCGAAGGGGCGTTCGTGAGCGGACTGCGGGCGGCCGCCGAGGTGCAGGCGTTTCTCGATCGTGGTCGTTGAGCGTGTGAGAGCAGACTCACGAGACGCCGGGCCCCTACGTGGCACGGTGGACTGCCTCAGGAGCGCCGCACGCCGATCTGGGTGATCAACAGCGCGGCGCCGGTCATTGTCACGCCTTTCAAAAAGAACGACGTCTGGATTCCCGCCATCTGCGCATCCGGCGCGGTCAGCATGCCGACTCCATGCACCGTGATCGTCACGGGAACAAGGAACACCACCATCAGCCAGGCGCCGAGCCGTGGATACGTGTTGGTGACAATCAACGAGGCGCTAATCAGCTCGACCACCGCCGAGATCATGACCCAAAAACCCCGAAAGGGAATCGCCGCCGGCATCAAGGCGATATACTCCCGCAAATTGGTGAAGTGGGTGATGCCGGAAAGGAAGAAGATCAGGGTGAACATTACGCGTCCGGTGATGGCGATGGCCGGGTGATAGATTTCGACGTCGGGGGTCTTGGTCATTGCCTCCTCCATATGTGATCGGTTGCACTCAATCCAAGGACAAGACTCACGCAAAGCCGCGAAGAACACAGAGAATCAAAAAGTACTTACTCAAGAAAAAATGATCACCAGGGGTGATCTTATGGAAGCCACTTTCCTTCTCTAATTCTTCAGCTTTACGTCTTTGCGGCTTTGCGTGAGAGTGTTGTAGCAGTGCGGTTAGCTCAACGTCTGCACCGCCACCGACGTTGAATTCGGGGACAACTCGAAGTGCATGCCGTTGGTGCCGAGAACGACCGGGCCATTCCAGACCTCGGCGACACCGCGCAAGAACATTCGGCGGGCGAAGAAGTTCGGCAGCGGCGGCACGATATGCGTGAAGGCCAGCATGCGCACGTTGGCCGCTTTGGCCACCTCCGCGGCCTGGACGGGTGTCGTGTGGTAGCCGATGATGTCATTCGTCAGCTTGGCCCAGCGTAACAGATCGTGGGCGCGGGCGTACGCGGTCACCGGCGCGATCATGTGCGCGGCGAGCCCTTCATGCAGCAGCAGGTCGGCGTCACGCGCGTGGAGGATCAGATTGTCGCTCTTGCGGGTGTCGCCGCTGATCACGGCAGAGCGGCCGCGATAGTCGAAGCGGTAGCCGTAGGCCGGTGTTGCCGGAGCGTGGTCGACGGCGAAGGCCGTCACCCGGAGGCCATCGGCTTCGAACACCACCGCCGACTCGCTGGCAGCCGGGAGCACCACGGTACGGGCGACCGCGCTGCCACCCGCGGCAGGCATGGCTTCGGCGCCGTGGTGCGCGACCCGGTATTGCGTGTCGAACGCGTAGGCCTGGCGGAAGCCGTCGACTACCTGCTCGACGCCCGGCGGGCCATACACCGTCAACGGCAGGCGGCGCCCCGAGACCCAGCTCTGCATCAGCGCTTCCCCCAACTCGCCGATATGGTCGGAGTGGAAGTGTGTGATCAGCACCGCTTCCAGACGCGCGCGCGGCAGGCGGTGCAGGGCGATCTGATGCCAGGAGCCGGGGCCGACGTCGACCAACACGAAATGCCCGCCCGCGATGACCGCCGTGCAGGCACTGGCGCCGTCCGCATCGCCCAACGGGCTGCCGGTGCCGCAGAGCACGACGTGCAGCTTGCCATCATCGAGCAGCTCGGTGTGATCGCCGGTCAGGGCGCGCGCGGCCATGCGCTCGATGATCCATGCCTCGATGCGCTCGCAACCGGTGGCGGTAACGCCGAGAAGGGCGAGCCAGCCCGCCATGAGAAGTCTGTACTTGTGCCGCATGGGCACCGTCCTTTCCTGACGAATGCGAAGCGGCGACGATACACATTGTTGCATTTTGAAAGCAACACAGCGCCTGCGGCCGGCGTCTCATCTATGGACGGCTCCTTCCTTCGGGACAGGATTGGTCGCTGGAAACTGCCAACTACCAACTACGGGAAACATCTCATTGCCAAAGGAGATCTGTTTACCCCTTTTCAGCCGCACTTCCAGTTGTAGGTGCGAGCAACCTGCCGCCGTTTTGGGCGCACGCCTAAAAGCGCGTCACTCCTGCGGAGGGCGTCTACGCGGCTTGCGATGAACGGGATACGCTCGGGCGTGTGCGACCATGGCATCCAGGTTGCTCTAGCGATGACCGCGAGAGTGATGATGATGCGGGGCACATGGTACGAGCGGCTATCGGTGTTGGATTACTCCTTCTTGGCTTTCGAAGGAGCCAATTCGTACATGCACATTGCGGCGGCTGCGGTCTTCGAGGCCGCGCCGGTGGCCACCAAGGACGGCGGCATCGACATCGCGCGCATCCGCCAATACATCGATTCTCGGTTGCCGAGCATTCCGCGCTATCGTCAGCGTTTGGCCTACATCCCTGTCGAGAATCACCCCGTGTGGATAGACGACGATCACTTCGATCTCGGCTACCACGTGCGGCACACCAGCCTCCCGCGGCCGGGCTCCGACCCCCAGCTGCGGGAGCTGTGTGCCCGTCTCCTGGAACGGCCGCTCAACCGCGCCAAACCGTTGTGGGAGATCTGGGTGGTTGAAGGCCTGGCGGGTGGGCGCTTCGCGCTGCTCATGAAAGTGCACCACTGCATGGTCGACGGCCTCGGGGGCGTCGAGCTACTGGCGGCACTCCTGCAACCGGTGCCGGATGCGGGCAGCGCGGGTGTCGTCAACGGTGCGAGTGATTGGCGTCCGCGGCCCGCCCCGAGCAGCAGAACGTTGCTGCGCGACGAAGTGGCGCGGCGAGCAAAAATGTCGATCGAGCTGGCTCGCCGGCTGCGCCGCAATGGCGCTGCCGGTGAGCCGGGTGAGGTGGGCTGGGGCGGCAGCCTGAAGGCGGTGTGGGAGTTGGTGCGTGAGGGGATTCGCCGCCCCGTCACCTCGCCGTTGAATCAACCCATCGGCCCGCACCGGCGCTTTCACTGGGCCACGTGTGACCTGGCCGCGTTCAAGGAGGTGAAGAATCAGTTCGGCGCGACCGTGAATGACGTGGTGCTGAGTGTGGTCACCGGTGCGGTGCGCGCGTTTTTCGAGCGCCGTGGATTCAACGCCGCGGGGATGGACTTCAAAGCGGCGGTGCCGGTCAACGTCCGCGCCGAAGCCGAACGCCATACGACCGGCAACCGCGTCTCCGCCTGGTTGGTCTCGCTGCCGATTCACGAGCGGCGCCCCACCCAGCGCTTGCTGGCCCTGCAAGAGATGAGTCGTCATCTCAAACAAACCAATCAGGCCATTGGCGGTCGCATGCTGACCCAAGCAGCCGAGTGGACCAGCACCAACGTGCTCACCCTCGGCGCGCTGCTGTCGAGCCGCGTGCAGCCGTTCAACCTCATCGTTACGAATGTCCCGGGTCCACAGTTCCCGCTGTATCTCCTCGGCGCGCGCATGGAGGCGATCTATCCGCAGGTTCCGTTGTTCGAAAACCAAGGCCTCGGCATTGCCTTGTTCAGCTACGACGGCAAGCTGTTCTGGGGGTTCAATGGCGATTGGGACGTGCTCGC
>CAZTDK010000333.1:0-7064 GCA_964611965.1 uncultured Binatia bacterium (SeqCode)
TTCGTCGATGTGGGCGGGGTCGAAGGCATGATTCACATCAGCGAGCTTGGCCATGGGCGGATCGGCCATCCATCGGAGGTGCTGCAGGTTGGGCAAGAGGTGGAGGTCCAGGTAATCAAGCTGGACCCGCCGCCCGCGGAAGGCAGTGGCGCGAGTCGCCGCCAGATCGGCCTCTCGTTGAAGGCGTTGGCGGCTGATCCCTGGAGCACGGTGCGCGAGCGCTTTCCCGTCGGCGCGACGGTGCGCGGAATCGTCCGACGGGTCGAGGCGTTCGGCGCGTTCGTCGAAATCGCCCCCGGTCTGGACGGCTTGGTGCACGTGTCCAAGCTGGTGCTCGACCGCCGCGTGTCCCACGCCCGTCAGGTGGTCAGCCTCGGTCAGGAGGTCGACGTCACCATCCTGTCGATCGAGCCGGAGAAGCGCCGGATTGCTCTATCGATGGTCGAGCAGGCACGCGCAGCGCGGGACGCCGGCGTGACACGGGAGCGCGACGACGAGCAGGTTGCGGTCGCCAAGGTCAACGAGCGCCAGAAGCTCGGAACCTTGGCCGATCTCTTGGGCGGGAAGAAATAAGCGGCGCCTATTTGGCATCGAGGTGCGCCACCACCAGCCGAATCTGATCGTATGAGACGCGGCCTCCCAGCTGATCGAAAATCGGCTTGAGGTAGGCGGTCCCGACTTCGTGAACGGCAGCGGCCACGGCGCGGTACGTTTGCACGTCGACCCAGGGTTCCAGATGCGGTGGGCGGGTCGACGCGATGAACTCCAAGAGATAGCTCCACGCCGTGCCAGGGGCGCGGCCGGTCGCCGCGGCGACCTGGTCGACATCGGTGCCAGCCGCGAACAGATCGAAGGCGACGCGTTTCGTGTCGTTCAGATTCGTGGTGCGCGGGCGTTCGCGACGCGGGCGGCTGCCGACGGCCGCGTCCAACGACAGCGCGTGCGCCTGGCAGTACGTGGCGATGTGCTCCAGAAAGCGTGGGCCGAGATCGGCCAGCTTGCGTTCGCCCACCCCGCGCACATTGAGCAGCGTGGCCGTTGAGCCTGGCCGCACGCGTGCCATGTCGCGCAGTGTGGCGTCGCCGAAGACGACGTATGCCGGCACGCTGCGCTCATCGGCGACGGCGCGGCGCAAGCCGCGCAGGCTCTCGAACAAGCCACGGTCGACGCCTTCCCATGATTCGGCGTCGACGCGGGCGGCGGCGACCTCCGCCTTCGGCTGCAGCAGCCGCACGGTCCGTTGACCGCGCAAGACGGCCCACGAAGCCTCGTTGAGGCGCAAAACGGGGCGTTCGTCGGTGCTGCGTTCCAACAGGCCGTCGTCGAGCAACTGGTACAGCATGTTCACCAGCGGCTTGCGGCCGGTGCCCTTGAGCAAGCCATATGTGCTGAGCTCGGTGTGATGCCAGCGCCGCACGCGTTCGGTATCGGCGCCCAGCAGCACGTCGACGATGTGCTCGGCGCCGAAGCGCTCGCCCGCCCGTGCCACGCAGGAGAGGATCTTCTGGGCGGTCAGGGTCGCGTCCGCCAGGCCTTCGATTTCGTTCAAGCACACATCGCACGCTTCGCAGCTCGGCTGCGTGAACGGCTGCCCGAAGTACTCGGAGAGCGTGCGATGCCGGCAGCGGGCGCCGGTACACAGCCGGCGCATATGGTCGAGCAACTCCCGCGATGCCGCGATGATGGCGGCGGGGGCGCTGGCTTCGGCGGCGCTCTTCTCGATCAGCGACTCCCAGCGGATGGCATCGGCCGCTGAGTAGAACAACACACACTCCGCCTCGAGCCCGTCGCGGCCCGCGCGACCGGTCTCCTGCTGGTAGTGTTCGATCGATTTGGGCATCGCCGCATGAATGACCGAGCGGACGTCACTGCGGTCGATGCCCATGCCGAAGGCCACGGTGGCGACGACGACGTCGAGTTGCTCGTTGGCGAATGCCTCCTGGGTGCGCCGTCGCGCTTCCGGCTCCATGCCGGCGTGATAGAACGCGGCGCGAACGTCGTACTCGCAGAGCGCGGCGGCCATCGCCTCGGTATCCTTGCGGCTGATGCAGTAGACGATGCACGCTTGCCCGACGTGGCGGCGCACGACATCGAGCACCTGGCGTTGCGTGTCGACCCGCGGCACGACGCGATAGACCAGATTGGGCCGGTCAAACGTGCCGACCAGAACGCTGGGGTCTTTCAACTGCAGCTGCTGTAGGATGTCGCCGCGCACGCGCTCGGTCGCCGTCGCCGTATAGGCGTGCACACTGGCCTGCGGAAAGCGGGTTTTTAGTTCCGCCAGCTGGCGGTATTCCGGCCGGAAATCGTGTCCCCACTGACTGATGCAATGCGCCTCGTCGATGGCGAAGGCGCGCACCTGCAGGCGCGCGACGAGCTCGAGGAAGCGCGGCGTCAGCAAGCGCTCCGGCGCCACGAAGATCAAGCGGTAGGCACCGGCGGCGATCTGGCGCTCGGCCTCACGCACCGTCTCCCACGGCAAGCCGCTGTACAGCGCCACCGCCGGATAGCCGCACGCGCGCAGGCCGTCGACCTGGTCTTTCATCAACGCGATCAGCGGAGAGACGACGACGTCAGTCCGTGCCGCCAGCTCCGGTGGCACCTGGTAGCACAGTGACTTCCCGCCACCGGTGGGCATGACTACCAACGAATCCCGTTGCTCCAGCCCGGCGCGAATCGCCTGCTCCTGCAGCGGGCGCAGGGTATCGAAGCCCCAGTAGCGGCGGACGGTCGCGAGAATCTCACCGAGGGGGTGGATCATTGCCTCAAGCGATGCATGAGAAGTATATTGCCGTTATAGTAAATGTATCATTGTGTCAATACATCAACGACTCGACGCCCCGGGCGTCACTGCCGGGGCTGTAGGTGTAGGGGCCGCGAGGAGAATGTGCGGCGTGACGCCGTTGACCAGGACCATCGAGCCGTCAATGAGTTGTTGGCCGCTGATCCGGTCGCCGAGCATCTCGCCGATGTCGGGGAGCAGCAGGTAGAACACCGCGGTTTCCGGAATACCGGGCTGATCGCGAATGTGGGCGCGGAGCTCCGCTTCGTCGTCGTACTCGCGATGCGTGTAGACGAGCCGGAGCACGATGCCATCGGCCGGCAGGGTAATGCCGCGAAACTTCCGCAAGCTTGCTTCCACAATCTCGCTCCAGGCGCGCGCCGGGCGGCCTGCAGCGCTGAGCTCGCGGTCGTTGTAGACGATGCCGGTTTCCAACTGGAACGCCAGGAACCGCTTGCCGTCATGCACTTCGAAATCACCAACGGAGATGGCGGCCTCCCCGACGGAGCCGTTGCGCACGGCTTGTCCCAGCAGATGCCCCTCCAGCATCACGGCGTCGCTGCCGTACTTGCGCCGCACGTCCTGCATGGCACTGAAGATTTCCGCCTTGCTGCTGGGGCCGTCGTCGGGCACGTCCGGAGGTGGCTCGATCGCGGGGAGCGCGCGTGCGACACAGCTCAGCACCGCGAGCAACGCCAGTGAGCCGCTCAGTTTCGGCAGCAGGCTCGGAGACGTCATGGCACGAACGGATTGCACCTGGGTCGAGTGTCGTGATGGAGCGCGCGCAGTAGCCAACGGCAGCGGCCCCGTCAAATCGACGCGGAGCGCAGCCCTCATGATTTGAATTGACGCGCGGATGATGCCAGACTCACGGCCACTGTGCAACGAAGGTCGTCTCCACCGCTGCTGTCCACGGTGCAGCGGACCCTGCGGCGTTACGCGATGGTGGTGCCCGGCGACCGTGTGCTCGTTGCCGTCTCCGGCGGTCCCGATTCAGTGGCATTGCTCGGCGCGCTGCAGATGCTGGCGGCGCGTTGCCAGATCGGATTGCATGCCGCCCACTTCAACCACGGTTGGCGTGGGGCGGAGTCCGACCGCGATCAAGCCTGCGCCGTGGCGGTTGCGGCGCGACTCGGTGTGGAATGTATCATTGGTACCAACACCGGGGCAGCGGCGACTGCAAACCGCGAGGCGCAGGCACGGGCGCAGCGCTATGCGTTTCTCGACGCGGTTGCCGTGGCGTGCGGGTGCGCCAAGATTGCGACCGGGCACACGCTCGACGATCAAGCCGAGACCGTGCTGATGCGCCTGCTGCGGGGCAGCGGCTGGGACGGGCTTGCCGGTATTCCGCCAGTACGCGACGGTCGCATCGTTCGTCCGCTGATCGCGTGCTCGCGGGTGGAGGTCCTGGCGTTCCTGCAGGCGTCCGAGTTGCCGTTCTGCGCGGACAGCAGCAACACCGATCGCCGGTTTCTGCGCAACCGCATCCGCCACGAGGTCGTGCCGCTGTTGCGCGCGCTCAACCCGGAGACGCCGCGCCATCTTGCCGCGGTCGCCGACATCCTCGCTGGGGAGGGCAGGGTCCTCGACGCCGAAATCGCGCCGCTCCTGCGCACGGCCCACGATGGCGACGGCGCCCTGGCGATTCCCGCTCTGCGGATGGCGCCGCCGGCGTTGGTGCCGCGCCTGGTGCGTGCCTGGCTGCGGGCGCAACGGGGCAGCTTGGATCGCCTCGGGGCGGCGCACATTCGCGCCGTGGTGGAGCTCGCGTACGGCGCCAAGCCCAATGGGCGCATGCGTTTGCCGGGAGGAGGAGCGGTGGTGCGCGAGTACGAGCGCCTGTGGCTGCAGGCCGACGCCGCGCCGGTTGCCGCGGTGACGGCGTGCGTCCTGGCGCCCGGCTCGACGGTGCAACTCGAGAGCGGTTGGCGGATCTCAGCCGAGATGCTTCGGTCCCCTGGAACGCCGCCGCTGCCGACGGACCTCTGGAGTCTGTTGGCCGATGCCGACGCGATTCAGGCGCCGCTGATTGTCCGCGGGGCCCGGCCGGGAGATCGTATTCGCCCGCTCGGTATGCGCGGGCAGCGCAAATTGCAAGATGTGTTCGTCGACCGCAAGCTGCCACGGGCGCAGCGCCATAGCCGTCCGGTCGTTGAGGTTGACGGTGAAGTGCTGTGGGTTCCAGGCGTTGCCCGCAGCCGCTGTGCCTTGATTTCTCCCCAAACCCGAGCCGCGCTGCGCCTGATTGCTCACGATCCGGCCATTGCTGCTGGAAAACCGCTGTGTTAAGTTGAGGCCCGCACCCGTGTCGGAACGAGGGAAAGAGTGAATCAATTTTCGCGAAACGTAGCGTTGTGGCTTGTTCTCGGGTTGATGTTCCTTCTGCTCTTCAACCTGTTCAACAAGCAGCAAACGAAGGAGCCGGAGATCATCTTCAGTGAGTTCATGGCGTCGGCCGAAGAAGGCCGCGTCGCTGAAGTGACCATCCAAGGCAAGAATATCCGCGGCACCTATAGCGATGGCAAGCGCTTCAAGACGTTTGCACCGGAAGATCCGGAGCTGGTCAAGCTGCTGCGCGACAAGGGCGTCAAGATCGCCGCCAAGCCGGAAGACGGCGATCCATGGTACGTCGTCCTGCTCGTCCAGTGGTTCCCGATGTTGTTGCTCATCGGTGTGTGGATCTTCTTCATGCGCCAGATGCAGGTCGGTGGCGGGAAGGCCATGTCTTTCGGGAAGAGCCGCGCCAAGCTGCTGAGCGAGAACACGCAGAAGGTGACGTTCAACGACGTATCGGGTATCGACGAAGCCAAGGAAGAGCTGGAAGAGATCATCGCCTTTCTGAAGGACCCGAAGAAGTTCACCAAGCTCGGGGGCCGCATTCCCAAAGGCGTGCTGCTGGTCGGGCCACCAGGAACCGGCAAGACGCTGCTGGCGCGCGCCATCGCCGGCGAAGCGGGCGTGCCGTTCTTCTCCATCAGCGGCTCCGATTTCGTCGAGATGTTCGTCGGCGTCGGCGCCTCGCGCGTCCGCGACCTGTTCGTGCAGGGCAAGAAGAACGCGCCGTGCATCATCTTCATCGATGAGATCGACGCGGTCGGCCGCCATCGCGGCGCCGGCCTCGGCGGCGGGCATGACGAGCGCGAGCAGACGCTGAACCAGCTGCTCGTCGAGATGGACGGCTTCGAAACCAACGAAGGTGTCATTCTGATTGCCGCGACCAACCGGCCCGACGTGCTCGACCCGGCGTTGATGCGCGCCGGACGCTTCGATCGCCGCGTGGTTGTACACCGCCCCGACGTCAAGGGTCGTGAGGGTATCCTGCGCGTCCACACGCGTCGTGTCCCGCTTGCCGATGACGTGGACCTGAGCCTGTTGGCGCGTGGCACGCCGGGGTTTGCCGGCGCCGATCTGGAGAACTTGGTGAATGAAGGCGCCCTGCTCGCCGCCCGTCGCAACAAGGACCGGGTGGGCATGGCCGACTTCGAAGTCGCCAAGGACAAGGTCATGATGGGTGCCGAGCGCAAAAGCATGATCATGAGCCAGGAGGAAAAGCGCAACACGGCGTACCACGAGTCGGGACACGCCCTGGTGGCCAAGCTCCTGCCCGGGGCCGACCCGGTGCACAAGGTGACGATCATTCCGCGTGGCATGGCGCTCGGCGTGACCATGCAGGTGCCGCTCGACGATCGGCACTCGTACACCCGCGAATACATCCTCAATAGCCTGATCATTCGCTTCGGCGGTCGGGCGGCGGAGGAGCTGATTCTCGGGCACGTCACCACCGGTGCTTCCGATGATATCGAAAAGGCGACCGACTGGGCGCGCAAGATGGTCTGCGAGTGGGGGATGAGCGAAAAGCTCGGGCCCATGACTTTCGGGAAGAAAGAAGAGCAGATCTTTCTCGGTCGGGACTTCACGCAGCTGCAAGACTACTCGGAGCACACCGCCGTGGAGATCGACACCGAGGTGCGGCGCATCATCCAGGAGAGCTACCAGCAGGCCAAGAGCATGCTGGCCACCAACATCGACGTGCTCCACAAGATGGCGGAGGCCCTGCTCGACAAAGAAGTACTGGATGGCGCCGAGATCGACGAGATCGTCCGCATGTACGGCCGCGGCAACGGTGCATCGCCGCTGGCGGCGAGTGCCACCGATGCGTGCGCGTGATCGTGGCGCGTCAAAGTGCCGGTAATTCCCCCGTAGCATCCGTAGTTGAGCTTCCCACGCGAGGCCTGCGTCTCGCGTGCGAAGAGGAGATGCGTAGCAGAAGGTAGCACGCCGA
>CAZTDK010000334.1:0-7061 GCA_964611965.1 uncultured Binatia bacterium (SeqCode)
GACAGCCCCTGGTGCCTCGACGATCTGTCGCAACTGGTCGGCGAGATCGGCAACCGCCTCGACGTCATCATGATTCCGAAGGTTGAGGGGCCGTGGGACATCCACTACGTCGACCGCCTGCTGGCGCAGCTGGAGGGGCGCCATAAGATTCAGCGGCCGATTCTTGTTCATGCGATCCTCGAGACGGCGCTCGGTGTGACCAACGTCGAAGCGATCTGCGCGGCCAGCCCGCGGCTCCAGGGCATCAGCTTCGGTCCCGCGGATCTGGCGGCCTCGCGACGCATGAAGACGACGCGTGTCGGTGGCGGCCATCCGGCATATCTGGTGCGCACCGATCCGGACCCGAAGAACCCGGATGCGCCGCGCGCCGTAGCCCAGCAGGACCCGTGGCACTACTCGGTGGCGCGCATGGTCGATGCCTGCGCGGCGACCGGCGCGCTGCCTTTCTACGGGCCGTTTGGCGACATTTCCGATCCGGTAGGTTGCGAGGATCAGTTCCGCGCCGCCTTCCTGTTGGGCTGCGTCGGTGCGTGGTCGCTCCATCCGAGCCAAATCGCCATCGCGAAGAAGGTGTTCAGTCCGCCGCCCGACGAGGTGGCGTTCGCCAAGCGCGTGCTCGAGGCCATGCCGGACGGCCGCGGGGTGCAGATGATCGACGGCAAGATGCAGGACGATGCGACCTGGAAACAGTGCAAGGTGATGGTGAACCTCGCCAAGCTACTGGCCGCCAAGGATGCGGATCTCGCGAAGGTGTACGGGCTCTAGGTCTGCGGCCGGCGTCTTTTCTATGGACCGCTCCCGTTGGTCGCCAGGCGCTGCCAAGTCCGAGAGGCTACTTGCGGAACGAACTGACTACGAAGGGTTATGTGAATGAGCATACGCTTGGCAAACGTGAAGGGACGAGCCGCCATCGTCATCGGCGATCGGCTCGCCGACGTGGAACGCGCGTCGAAGGGGCGCTTCGCGCCCGACCCCATGGCCGCGATTCAGGAATGGACGGCCTTTTCCGCGTGGGCGCGGACGGTCTCCGCGCACGCCTGCGACGGCACGCTCAACGAGGTCGACCTGGGACCGCCGGTGCCGCGACCATCGAAGGTGTTCGCCATCGGCATGAACTACCGCGCGCATGCCGCCGAGGCGGGCCTGCCCACGCCTGGCTCGCCGGTGGTCTTCACCAAGTTCCCCAACTGCCTGGTTGGGCCGCGCGCCGATGTCGAGCTGACCTCGGGGTTCGTCGACTGGGAAGTGGAGCTGGTCGTCGTCATCGGCCAGGGTGGCCGCCGCATCAGCGAGGCGCAGGCGTTTGATCACGTGGCGGGGTATTGTGTCGGTCAAGACATCTCCGACCGCAAGCTGCAGTTCACCGACACGCCGCCGCAGTTCTCGATGGGTAAGTCGGCCGATACCTTCGGCCCGCTCGGCCCGGCATTGGTTTCCATCGATGCCTTCGCCGACCCCAACGATCTCTCGCTCACCTGCGATGTCGGCGGCGAGCGCATGCAGGATGCGCGCACCAGCGACATGATCTTCTCGGTGCCGCAGCTGATCGCGTTCCTCTCCGGGCTGTGCACGCTGGAACCTGGCGACCTGATCTTTACGGGAACGCCCAGCGGCGTCGGCTCCACGCGCACCCCGCGTCGCTATCTGCAACCAAACGAGCAAATTGTCAGTACCATCGAAGGCATCGGCAGCATCGTCAACCGATGCGTCGTTACGAGGTGAAATTGTGCATACAGGGCTACAAAACTGGGTCGACGAGGTTGCCGCGCACACGCAGCCGGCGCGGATACATTGGGTGGACGGCTCGCAGGCGGAGAACGACAAGCTCATTGCCCAGATGCTCGACAGCGGCGTACTGCATCGGCTGAACCACAGCGCGTTTCCCGACTGCTACTTGCATCGCAGCGATCCCAGCGACGTGGCGCGCACCGAGCACCTGACCTTCATTTGCCCGGAGCGCAAAGACGACGCCGGACCGACCAACAACTGGATGGCGCCTGTCGCGGCGCGCGAGAAGGTCGGCGCGTTGTTTCGCGGCAGCATGCAGGGACGGACGATGTACGTCATTCCCTACGTCATGGGCCCCCTCGGCTCACCGTTGAGCAAGGTCGGCGTCGAGATCACCGACAGCCCCTATGTCGTTGCCAACATGCGCATCATGACGCGCATGGGCGACGCCGCCCTGCGCCAGCTCGGCGCGGACGGCGAGTTTGTGAAAGGCTTGCACTCGTTGGGCGACCTCAGCCCGGACCGCCGCTTCATCCTCCATTTTCCGGAAAGCAAAGAGATCTGGAGCGTCGGCTCTGGCTACGGCGGCAACGCCCTGCTGGGCAAGAAGTGCTTTGCCCTGCGCATTGCCAGCGTACAAGCGCGTGAAGAAAACTGGCTGGCGGAGCACATGCTCATCCTGGGGATCGAAAGCCCCGAGGGCGAGACCCACTACGTCGCCGCGGCGTTTCCCAGTGCGTGCGGTAAAACCAATCTCGCCATGCTCATCCCGCCCGCCTCGCAAAAGGGATGGAAGATCTGGACCGTCGGTGACGATATTGCGTGGCTGCGGCCAGGGCCCGACGGACGGCTGTGGGCGATCAATCCGGAAGCGGGATTCTTTGGCGTCGCGCCGGGCACATCGACGAAGACCAATGCCAATGCCATGGCGACGATTCGCAAGAACTCCATCTTCACCAACGTGGCGGTCACCGAGGACGGTTGCCCGTGGTGGGAAGGCATCGACGGCGAGGTGCCGGCGCGCCTTACGGATTGGCGCGGCCAACCGTGGGTGAAGGGTTCGAGTGACAAGGCGGCGCATCCCAACTCCCGCTTCACCGCGCCGGCACAGCAATGTCCGAGCATCTCACCCAAGTTCAACGACCCGCAAGGCGTGCCGATCTCGGCGCTGATTTTCGGCGGCCGCCGAGCGCGTACCGCGCCATTGGTGTTCGAAGCTTTTGACTGGAACCACGGCGTGTTTGTCGGCGCCTCGGTGGCCTCGGAAACCACGGCGGCTCAGTCTGGCGCGGTTGGTGTCGTCCGCCGCGACCCGATGGCCATGTTGCCGTTCTGTGGATACAACATGGGCGACTACTTCGGCCACTGGCTCAAGATGGGTACGGTTGTGCCGCAACCGCCGAAGATCTTCCACGTCAATTGGTTCCGCCAGAATGCCGACGGCAAGTTCATCTGGCCGGGATTCGGCGAAAACATGCGCGTCCTGCGCTGGATCGTCGACCGCTGCAAAGGGCAGGGCGCGGCTGTCGAATCGCCGATCGGTTTGCTGCCGGGGAAGGATGCGATCGATACCACCGGCCTCGGCGTCGACGCCGCGACGATGCATGAGCTGCTCAGCGTGTCGCGCGACGACTGGCGTCCCGAGACGGACAGCATCGGCGAGTTCTTTGGCAAGTTTGGGGACCGCTTGCCGAAGGAGATGGAGGCGCAGCGGCAGGCGCTGATCAAGCGCCTCGGCTAGGCCTGCGGGCCTGCGGCCGGCGTCTTTCTATGGACCGCTCCCCGTTGGGTCGCTGGGCGCTGCCACGTCCGGTGCGGTGTTACTCTTGATGGGACATTGAGCGTGTTGCCGCGCGCGCCGGCGTCAGTGCCCGGCGCTGCAGCTTGCCGTTGCGCGTACGCGGGAACTCGTCGACCAGGTAAACGATCTTTGGCGCCTTGTACGAGGCCAGATGCTGGCCTCCATATCTGAGGACGTCATCCGCACTGAGAGCGCTTCCCGGGCGTGGAATCACGTAGGCGACGACGAGCACTTTATCCGGCTCGGCCGTCTCACCAACCGCCGCCGCGTCGGCTATGTCGGGATGCTCCTTGAGGACGCGCTCGACTTCGTGCGGCGAGACGCGGTAGCCGAAGGAGTTGATCAGGTCGTCCTTGCGCCCGAGAAACCAGAGGTAGCCGTCTTCGTCCTGGCGCGCGTAGTCACCGGTGAGAAACCACTCGCCGCGGAAGCATAGCGCGGTTTCCTCCGGCTGATTCCAGTAGCGCAGCAACAGTGCAGGGTCGTTGCGCGGAATGCAGAGCATGCCCTCGATGCCGTGCGATACCTCGGTCCACGTCATTGGATCGAGCAGCTTCACGTCGTGCCCCGGCTGCGCAAAGCCCGCGGAGCCCGGACGGATGGGGCGCGCCTTGGTTTCGCACAGGTAATAGGAACACTCCGTCATCCCGAGTCCTTCGTAGATCTCGAGCCCGAAGCGTTCGTGCCACCGCGCTAGCACTTCTCCGGACAGCTGTTCGCCGGCGCTCATACAGTGGCGCAGTGTGGGAACGTCGACGTGTCCGTAGGCGGTGCGCTGGATGATGTGCCGGTAGAGTGTGGGCACGCCGATGAAGATGGTTGCTTGGTGTTTGGCGATGAGCGGAACCCAAAGGTCGGCATCGGCGCTGCCTTCGTGAACGATGGCGGTGTGGCCGCGGAACAGCGGGTCCATCAGGCCGGTGCCGAGCACGTAGGTCCAGTTGAACTTACCGGAATGCAGCACGCGATCGCCTGCGGGACGGAAGTCGAACCAGTACGTCGACGACGGTTGGCGTCCCAGCAGCGCGCGGTGCGCATGCAGCACGCCTTTCGGATAACCGGTCGTGCCGGAGGTATAGACCAGATATGCCGGATCGTCTGCCCGCGTCGGGTGCGGCGCGCGCCAACTGGTCACGGCCGCGAGCGCGGCGGCGAGATGGAGCACGCTTGGCCCCCCCGGTGTCCTCTCCCGCGCGTCTTTTCCGTGTGGGAGAGGGGAGGGTGAGGGTCCTGGTGTGTTGCGGCCAATGCTTGCGCCCTCGCGCCAACCCTCTCCCGCGTCGAAATGATGCGCGGGAGAGGGGGCGCTGTCAGGCGCATCATCAGGGAGACCTGGCGCCAGCGGCGCAACCGCTGACGCGTCGTCTCCGTCCGTGAGCAAAATGTACTGAAGGTCCTCGAGCGCCCGCAGCGCAGCGCGCATTGCGTTCCACGACAAGCGATCCGTCACGAGCACGCGCGCCCCCGAGTCGCGTGCGAGATACAAAGCCTCTTGCGCCGTGAGCAGGATAGACGTCGGTACCGGAATGGCGCCGCACTTCATCGCCCCGAGGAAGACGATGGGATACTCGAGACAATTGGCGAGGCGAATGAGCACCCGGTCGCCCGGCACGACCCCGAGCGTCCGCAGCACCTCGCCGCAGCGGCTCGTTTGCGCCGCCAATTCCGCAAACGTCGTCTGCCGCACGCCGCGCGTATCGTCGTCGACGATGACCGCGGCGCGGTCGCCGAGCGGCGAGTCCGCGTGCACATCGGTGCAGGCGACCCCGATGTTGAAATACTCGGGGATGTTCCAGGTCCACGCGGGAAAGCTTGCCACGCCCTGTAGATGACAAATTCAGGCGCGCGCTGCCAGTGTCCTCAGCGTCAGGCGGCGCTTCCCATCGCTCATGCGCTGCGCACACGTCGCGACGGCTTCGCGGCCGGTACCCCGCCGCCGTCGCTGCTGTCGAGCAGCGCCAGCAGCCGCCGTGCGGCTTCGGTTGGGGTCACCGCGGCGCTGGCGACGGCGGACTCGAGCTCCGGGAGCAGGTGCTTGACGTCCGTCCGGCCGAGAAAGTGGCGCTTCAAGCCGTCCTCGAGCATGTTCCAAAACCACGTCTGCTGCTGCTCGCGGCGCTGGCGTTGCAGCTCGCCGGCCGTGGTCAGGCGGGCGTGGTGGTCTTCGATGATCGACCACACCGCGTCCATGCCGCTGTTCTCCATCGCGCTCACGGTCACGACGGGCGGATCCCACAACGGCGTGGCGTGGCGAAAGAGATTGAGCGCGTTGCGATATTGCGCGGCGGCCTGCATGGCGGGCCCGACGTTGTCGCCGTCGGACTTGTTGATCGCCAGCGCATCCGCCAGCTCGAGGATGCCCTTCTTGATTCCTTGCAGCTCGTCGCCGGCACCGGCGAGCATCAGCACCAGAAAAAAGTCGACCATGGAAGCGACGGCGTACTCGGATTGTCCGACGCCGACGGTCTCGACCAGCACCACGTCATACCCCGCCGCTTCGCACACCAGCATGGCTTCGCGCGTGCGCCGCGCCACGCCGCCCAACGAGCCGCCGGATGGACTCGGACGGATGAAGGCCCGCGTGTCGGCCGACAGCCGCGGCATGCGTGTCTTGTCGCCGAGAATGCTGCCGCCCGAACGCGCGCTTGACGGGTCGACGGCGAGGACGGCGACCCGCTTGCCGAGCCCGATCAGGTGGAGCCCGAATGCCTCGATGAACGTGCTCTTGCCGACTCCCGGCACGCCGCTGATGCCGACGCGCACGGCGCCGCCGGTGTGCGGCAGCAGCTGCTCGAGCAACCGCTGCGCCGCCTGCTGATGATCGGCGCGCGTGCTTTCGACGAGTGTGATGGCCTTTGCCAGCGCCCGACGACTGTCGCCGCGAACCTCCGTAGCCAGGGTATCGACGTCGATTGCCGCGGCGCGTGTGGTCACTTGCATGCCTCTGGGAGATTGCGGCGGATGATCCAGCGTGGCCGATGAGACACAGCCCAACTGTGAAACAAAGAATGACTGCTGGCCTCTCCCGCGCGTTTCTTCCGCGTGGGAGAGGGGAGGGTGAGGGTGCTGGCGTCGCTCATGATGGGCACACAGGGCTCCCCACATTCACCCTGTGCCCTCACCTTGTTCCTCTCCCGCGCGGAAGAAACGTGCGGGAGAGGAACAAGGTGGATACGCTCCCCATCGCGAGAAGAAATCGAATTCAAGCGCGTGCCGCCACATGCCCGTTGCCGGCGTGTGCCGCGTCGATCAGTGCAAGCACACGGCGCGCGGCCTTGGGAATCTGCGTGCCCGGCCCGAAGATCGCCTTCACGCCCTCCTTCTCCAGGAACGCGTAGTCCCGCGCCGGGATGATGCCGCCGACGGTGACCACAATGTCGCCTCCACCCTGTCGATCGAGCTCCTTGATCAGCTGCGGCACGAGGGTCTTGTGTCCGCCGGACTGCGTCGAGATGCCGACCACGTGGACATCGTTCTCGACGGCCTGGCGCGCCACTTCTTCAGGGGTCTGGAACAACGTGCCGACGTCGAC
>CAZTDK010000335.1:0-4157 GCA_964611965.1 uncultured Binatia bacterium (SeqCode)
CGCAAACCTGCGCAAGGATTTCCTCGCCGACACCCTGCAGGCACAACTGGTGGCCATTCAGGCCATTGAAAGCGACTACACCATCCTGCGGCCGCGTCTGCGCTACCGCTTCACCGACGCCCTCACCGGCGAGATCGGCTACCTGTTCATCGCCGGTCGCCCCCACTCCGTCGGCGGCCAGTTCGATCGGAACGACGAAGGCTGGGTGCGGATGGAGTATCGGATATGAAGAGGCGGTTAGCGGTTAGGCGGTTGGCGGTTATGGTATTTGCCTCGCGAATCGCATAACCGCCTAACCGCCCAACCGCCTAACCGCTTACCGCTTATCGCTTATCGCCATCCTCCATGACCATCTTCGCCACGCGGCGGCCGATCTCGATTGCGAAGTTGGTGCCGCGATCCCACGGATACACCTGGCTCATCGACGCAAAGTACAGCCCCTTCACCGGCGTGCGGATATCGGGGATGTTCCCGGCGTGATTGATCGGTGGGACGGGCTGGGCGTACGCCGTCTTCCACAGCCAGCTGTCCTTCACCCAACTGCGCTCGAACTGCGGGTTGAAGCGCTTCAATGCGGGCAGGAAACGATCGAGCAGTTCCTCCTTGGACTGGTTGAAGTACGGGTGGTCGGGCTCGAGGTAGTCGCCGCAGTAGATGATGTGGTCGCCGCCGTAGTGCTCCGCGCTCATGTAATTGGTGTGCTCCACCATGGCGAGAAACGGAAATCCCGCTTCCTTGGGGAGGTTGTGCCAATACACACCGTTGGTCAGCTGGCGGTCGAGGGTGATGACCATGACGACCGCACCCATCGATTTCAAGGCCCGCAGCTTCGCCGTGTACGCCTCGGGCAAGTCCGGCGCCAGGCGCGCCATCAATGCGGGCGAGCTGGTCGAGATGACCGCATCGAACGTCGCCGTCTCGGTGCCGGTCGCGATCTGCACGCCATCAGGCAGCTGCTTGATGCCGGTGACCGCGGTATCGAGGCGGATCGTCGTCCCTTGTGCGCGCACCACATCCGCAAGTTTGTCCATGAAGGCTTGGAAGCCGCCGGTGAACGTACCGAGGCGTGCCGTCCGCGCATGAATGCGCGCCCAGAACCAGGCCATGTTGACGACGGGGAGGTTGTTCTCCCCAAACTTGCCCACCAGCATCGGCTTCCACAGCACGTTGTAGGCGCGCTCGCCGAGCCACTTGCGCAGCCAGGCATCCGCGGTGACGCGGTCCAACGCTTGCCAGTTCGGCGTCAGGCGCAGATACAGCGCCACGAAGCCGAAGCGCACGCGATCCAGCAGCGGAATGCCGGGGAACTGCAACACGGCCAGCGGCGAGTCGAAGGCGTAGAAGCGGCCGTCGTGGTACATTGCCGTGATCGGCCTGGGGAAGAGCACCTGGTCGCTCCACCCCAACTCCTTGATGAGCCCGAGGATCGCGGCGTCCGAGGCGAACCAGTGGTGGTAGAACTTCTCCAGCGCCCAATCCCAATGCGGCGCCTTGAATCCCGCGGCCAGGCCACCGACACTCGGGGCGCCCTCGAAGATGGTCACTTGATGGTGGGCGCGGCCCAAGTCGTACGCCGCCGCCAGCCCAGCCGGGCCGGCACCGATGATCGCAATCCGCATAGTCAGCTCTCAGTACCCTCGCTACGTCACTCGTCAAGCCATCGGCCGCCGCGGCCGTCCCAATGCACCCATCAACGGCGCGCGGCAACGCGGCTTTCAGATAGCCGATCGCCGAGCGCATTCCTACTCCGACCTGCGGCCGCTGTCAGTTCTAATGCCCGCTCCCCGTGGCCCGCACCCCCAAACCATCTGCCATCGGCGATCGGCCATCAGCGCGAGGCGCGCCCACAGGCTCGTCGTCTGCGGCGCGACTCGCTCCGGATTGTTCAAGATGGACACCCCGACATCCGCACGACGCTCTCACAGCCATGCGCACGATTCCTCAATGGGCACGCTCAAAGATGCCCCCGTGGCATACGCCGTGCTCTACTGCATGCATCCGATGGGACGCTGGTGGAGCGAACGGGACGAGGAGCGCTTCGAGCCTCGAAGAGGTTTCGCGAGGGATTGGTGTGCGGTACGGTCGTTGTGCTCCTCGCACCCACGACCGTTGCCGTCTTCGCACGAATCTATGGGATGCTCGAGTACCTGAAACTGTGAGGCTGCAGCGATGCCTTGGAGATGGGTCTCGCGCCGGCATAGTATCACCGCGCGCATCGTCGTCCTGATCGCCGGGTACGTCCTAGCGCTCGGTGCCGTCTATGCCGGCTTCAGCCTCTTCCTCGTTGATCGCGACGCGGCCCGCGCCAACGAGCGTCTGGAACAAACCGCGCGCCTGGTCGCCGCGGAGATCGACGCCTACGTCGAGTCAGGGCGGCAGCGCCTGGCGACGGTGACGCGCTTGCCCGGGATGACGTATGGCCTGGGAACGATCCAGGAAGCGTCGGGCGAAGGCCGCATCCCGCCGTGGACCACGCTGCACTACCTGTTCTTCAAGTCGCCGATCTTCACCGGCGGCGTCTGCTTGCTCGATCGCAGCGGCAAAGTGCTGTGGACCGAGCCCCCGGGGCAGGGATGGATGGGAAAGAGTCTGGCCGACTACCCGGCCGTCGCCGCGCTGTACGAGAGCAAGCGCGGCTTCATCTCGCACGGTCTCACCGCGGACCTGCTACTCGATCGCCCACATGTCGTCCTGAGCGCGCCGGTGCTGAACCCGAACGGCGAGATCGACGGCGCACTGGCAGGGGTCATTGATCTCACCGCACCGGAGTTCACCAAGTTCCTGCGTGCGCTATCGAGAACGGAAGGCCGATTCGTCGAAGTCGTCGACCAGGGTGACCGGGTGATCGCCGGCAGCGAAGCCTCTCGCCTCTTCCAGCCGGCCCGCACCGCGTCGCCTCCGGGCGGGGAGTGGATGCTCGCCGCGTCGCCGCTGACGCAGGCGCCGTGGCAAGTGGTCGCCGGGCAATCGCGCACCCTCGCACTCGCCGAGGTGCGGCAGTTTCAACAGCTGCTGCTGACCATTGGTTTCGGGCTCGTGGCCCTGGCCGTCGCCGTCGGCGCGCCACTGGTCAGGGACTTCGTCGGGTCGATCAGGAACCTCACCGCCGCGGCCGAGACCATCGGACGCGGCGATCTGTCGCGCCCGGTCGCGGTCGGCCGGCACAACGACGAGTTGACCACCTTGGCGCGGAGCTTCGAGCAAATGCGCGTCGAGCTCGGCCGCTCGCGCGTCGCGTTGGAGCGCCGCCTCGAAGAACGCGAGGAGCTGATCCAAGTCAAGGAAACCTTCCTGGCGAATATCTCGCACGAGCTGCGTACGCCCCTCAATGCGATCATCGGCTATGCCGACATGCTGGCGGAGCAGTCGTTGGAACCCGAGGGACGCGAGTTCCTCACCTTCATTCGCGCGCATTCACTGCACCTGTATGATCTGCTCTCGGACCTGCTGACGCTCGCAGGGATGAACCTCGGGAAGTTGCCGGTCGAGGTGAGTCCGGTCCACATCCCGACCCTCATGGCACGGCTCAAGCCGCTCGTCGAGCCACTGCGCAGCGGCAAGCCCATCGAGGTCGAATGGGACTGTCCGCCGTCGCTACCGATGGTCGAGACGGATCCGTTACGCCTGGAGCAGATCCTCACGAACCTGATCGCCAACGCTTTCAAGTTCACGTCGCAAGGTCAGGTCGCCATCCGCGCCCGTCACGAGCCGCAGCAGGAACACATCCTGTTCGAAGTGAAGGACACCGGCATCGGAATCCCGGAGCACGAGATTGCTCACATCTTTGACGAGTTCCGCCAGGTCGACGGGTCGCTGACGCGCGCCTACGGCGGCGTCGGCCTGGGGCTCGCCCTGGTCAAGAAGCTGACCCTGCTCCTGCGGGGGGCCGTCACGGTGCACAGCAGCGTGGGCGAGGGCTCCAGCTTCACGGTGGTTCTGCCGTTGCGCATCGAGCTGGCGCCGGCGAGCAGCGATGCCGGCGAGAGCGATGGAAACCGTGGTTCCGCGTCGCCGGATGTTGTATGAGCGCCGCTGGGAGGGCACTCATGTGGGCCGCACGCACTGGCTACAACAGCCTCGGTAAAGCCATCGCCCTACTGACGGCACTCCGACTCAGCGGAATGGTGCAGCCCGCACTGGCAAACGACACCCCCACG
>CAZTDK010000335.1:4167-7051 GCA_964611965.1 uncultured Binatia bacterium (SeqCode)
AACGCAGATGGCGAAGGAAGATTTCCGCGGCTGGCGCAACACGTATCGGCTCATGAATGGGCTCGTGGAAGCGCGCATCGTCACCGACATCGGCCCGCGCATCATGGACTTCCACGCGACTGGCGGGAGCAATCTGCTCTACGTGCGCGATGCCGAAGCCGGCGGCGCGGATGAGTCGCAGTGGGTGCAGCGTGGCGGCTGGCGGCTGTGGATCGCGCCGGAGCGTTCCGAGACCACGTACGCACCGGACAATGCGGCGTGCGAGACGCAGATCGTGAACGAGACGACCCTGCGCGTGATCGGCCCGCCACAACCGACGGCGGGCATTCAGAAAATCGTCGACGTCACCCTGCGGCCCGGCGAGCCGCGGCTGCAGGTGGTGGGACACATCAAGAACATTTCGGATCACGATCTGACCTATGCGGCGTGGAGCCTTCCCGTGCTGCGTCCCGGCGGCCGCGCCTTCGTGCCGTTCGACGTCGGTTCGTTGACCGCGTTTGACGCCATCCGCCGCTTGTCGCTCTGGAGCTACACCAAGATCGACGATCCGCGTTATCACTTCGGCGACCGGCTGATTCGGATCGATCAGTCGAAGGTTCAGCCCGCACCGCCCGGGCAGTCCGGCCGCCGCGACGACGAAAGCAAGATCGGCGTTGATTCGGCGCAAGGCTGGGCCGCCTACCTCCTCGACGGCACGCTCTTCCTGAAACGCTTCCCACACGACCCGCGTGGCCAATATCCCGACGGGGGCGCCACCATCGAGGTCTACTCCAGCCACGAGTTCCTCGAGCTCGAAGATCTTGGTCCGCTGACGACCATCAAACCCGGCGGTGAGCTCATGCTTCCCGAAGACTGGTGGCTATTCGCCGCCGGCGAGATCCCGGCGGACGACAGCGGCGCGCTCCGGGTCCTCAACGGCTTCGTGGAGCGGACGCACGCCATGGGTCCACCCTGAAAGCCGGCCCCTCGGTCATTCGACTCTGCTGGTCAAAACGAACCGTCCGACGCGATCATGTAAATGGCCAGCACGGTTGTGGCCATAACGCCCGCGATGATCAGCGCATCGACGAACCATTGTGATTTGCGCATGTGGCTGCCCTCCTCCACGCCGGCGCCTTGCTGCTCCCCAGCTCATGCAACGCGCCGCACGCCTGAGCCGCACGCACGGACCGCGGGCTGATCTGCCACCAGCGTCCGGCGACGACTGCGTTATTGATGCCTCAAACACCGATAACGAACGACTGGCGCGGCCGGTTGACGGGCATGGGCAAAAAGACGGGGAGGGTCAGCCGGCTTCCCACTGCTTCCATTGCGCGAGGTACTCATCGAGGTTCGCGGGCGTCACGATGTCCATCCCGGAATACTGGTATGGCTCCGGCAGGTGCTCGCCATGAATGACGCGGTTGAGCAGCTTCACCGACTCCTCGCCCCATCCAAAATATTTTTGGCCGATGAGCAGCTGAACCTTGCCGGCGCGCACGAGATCGGGTGCCGGCGGGATGGTATCGAAGGCCACGACCTTGGTGCGCGCCGAATCGACCGGATCGAGCGCGTTGCGCACGAATACCGGCCAGCCGCCGACCGACAGCCAGCCGCTGAGATCCGGGTAGCGTTGGGTCGCGGACGCAATGACCTCGGCGACGCGTACCGCATCGTCGCGCACATCGAACGTTTCGACGATCTCAATGCCCGGGAATTCCTGCAACCCGGCCTTGGCACCATCGAGCCGCTTCTGAAGATTGTCGGCGCCGAGCGACGTGATCAGCGCGACGCGCCCGCTCCCATCGAGCAGCATCCCGAGTCCGTGACCCAGGGCCTTCCCCGCCTCGACGTCGTTGACCCCATAGAAAGCCTGGCGCTTGCTCTTCGGCGCATCGGAGTCCCACGTGATGACCGGGATGCCGGCGTCGACGGCGCGGTTGATCGCATCGGTCAATAGGTCGCCGTTCAGGCACGAGATGGCAATGCCATCGACCCGCTGCGCGATGAACGACTCGAGGATTTCCTTTTGCCGGATCTCGTCGGTCGTCTCCGGCCCACGCCAGAGAATCTCGATGCCACCGATGCGCTTCGCCTCGCGTTCCGCGCCGATACGCGCGTACTCGAAGACGGGAATGTGCAATGCTTTGGGGATGAAAGCGAAGCGGAGCGTGTGCGGCTCGTTGCGCGAGCAGCCGCTCAGCAAAGTTGCCAGCAGTCCGATGGTGGCGAGAACCACACGGGGGTCGAGCATTCTGGAGACCTGTCGCATCAACATGTGAGTCATTTTGCCATCAGCTTCCCCACCTCCGCAATCGGCGCTGGCTTGCGAACACCAAAGAAATTTGCACGGAGTGGCAAAATGACCGCTCCTCGCGGGGACATTCGCAAGCATTCGTCGGCCGCTCCGCAGGGCCGATCCCGAATCCTGAAGGCCTGCGCGCCACCAGCATGTCGAGCGTCATCGAGCCACAGGACGTCGATGGCGTCGGCGGCCTGAGCAAGACCCTCAACGACTGGACAGCACAAGATCAGGCGTGGTTCTATGTCCCCGCTACTCGCCGCGTGCGGCGCGTCAACGCCGCCACACGGTCCGATCCGCTTGCCGGCCTCGATATTTTCGGTGAAGACATCAACTGCCACACCGGCAAGGTCGAGTACTACAAGTGGAAGCTCATCGGCGAGGGCAACGTCCTGGCGCCGGTGTCGAGCCTCTTCCCGCTACCGCAAAAGCCGCTCAGCCCGTCGCGCTGGGAAGTCACCATCTCCTATCTGAAAGCCGCCTATGAAACCCCCGGCGCCAAGGGTGCCCCGTGGCTCATCATCGACAACCTCGGCATGGTCCCACGACCAGTGTGGATTCTCGAAGCGCAGTCCGAGGATCCTTACTACAACCTCGGCAAGG
>CAZTDK010000336.1:0-7002 GCA_964611965.1 uncultured Binatia bacterium (SeqCode)
GCGACATATTCGGCCTCCTCCTTCAGACGCCAGGGCTGGGCCGCCACCGCCTTCCACATGGGCAACTGGCATCCGCTGACGCTGCTGTCCCACATCGTCGATTACCAGATTTTCGGCTTGAACGCCGGGGCGCATCATCTCGTCAGCGTCGCCGTGCACATCCTGAACACCCTCCTGCTCTTCGGAGTGCTGGCGCGGATGACGGCACGGCCCTGGCGCAGCGCGTTCGTCGCCGGGCTCTTCGCGCTGCATCCCCTGCACGTCGAGTCGGTGGCATGGGCCTCGGAGCGCAAGGACGTGTTGAGCACGTGCTTTTGGCTGCTCTCGATGTGGGCATACGTGGGGTACGTCAGGCGCCCGAACGTACCGCGTTACCTCGTCGTGCTGCTCATGTTCCTTGCCGCGCTGCTGTCCAAGCCGATGGCAGTCACTCTGCCCTTTGCGCTGCTCCTGCTTGACGTCTGGCCGCTGGGGAGGTGGAGCCGCCAACGCCCCGCCGCCTTGATAATCGAAAAACTGCCGCTCATCCTGCTTGCCGGGATCGTCAGCGTCATCACCTTAGCAGCACAAGGAAAGGCCGGTGCCACAGCAGCCGTGCTTCCTTTTTCGGAGCGGGCCGCGAACGCTGTGGTGTCGTACGCCACCTATCTCGCGCAGATGATCTGGCCGGCACGATTGGCGGTGCTCTACATTTTCGAGGCGCCGTTGCCCATGTGGAAGATCGCCGGCAGCCTCATGTTACTGGTCGTGCTGACAGCCGCGGCGCTGTGGGAAGGCCGCCGCTCTCCGTACCTCCTCGTCGGTTGGCTGTGGTACGTCGGCACGCTCGTACCGGCCATCGGTCTCATCCATATCGGCAGCGAGGCAATGGCCGACCGCTTCACCTACGTCCCGTTGATCGGCATCTTCATCATCCTGGCGTGGGGCATCCCCGACCTCCTGGCGAGCTGGAAATATCGCCAGGCAGCATGCGCTGCAGCGGCCGCGGCAGTGCTGCTGGCGTGCGGGATCCAGACGACCCATCAAGTGAAACTGTGGCGCGACACCACGACTCTCTTCGAGCACGCGCTGGCAGTCACGCGGGACAACTACGTGGCGCACAGCATCATTGGTCTGCTGGAGATGGAGCAAGGCCGGCGCGACGACGCGTTGCCGCACTACACCGAGATTGTCCGCGTCGCGGCGAAGTTCACTCCGGTCGAGCCGTACTACTCCGACGCGCAATACAACATCGGCCTGATCCTTGCCGGGCGCGGTGACGCCGAGGCAGCGAAGGCGCACTATCTAGCGGCGCTCGCGACCAATCCGTTGCATGGCAAAGCCCATGCCGGTCTGGCGGCAATCCTGGCCGCGCAGGGCGACACCACGGGCGCGGTGGCGCAGTATCGTGAGGCCGTGCGCGTCACGCCCGACCTGGCGTCCGCACACACCAACCTCGCCATCGCCCTGGAAACCCTGGGGCAGCCCGACGAGGCCCTCGTGCACTACACCGAGGCCGTGCACCTGGAGCCGCAGCGCGCCGAGGCCCGTTGCAACCTGGGAGCGGCACTGGCCACGGCCGGCCGGCTTGCGGAAGCCATCGAGCAGTACCGGGCCGCCTTGGCCCTCAAGCCCCAGCTCGTCGAGGCACGTATGGGCTTGGCCGCGCTGGAGGCACGCCCGGTGGATTGAAGCTCAGCTCCCTCCTGCCTCAGCTGTACGCGCGCAAGCTTTCCGGCAATGCAGCCAACGGGTGCTTGAAGAGCATATTGAACTCTAGCATCGGCCCGACAGTGCAACGCGTGCACGGAACCTCGCGGTCCCAGGCGACTCGCCAGTCGTGCGCGAGGAGATCCACCGGCACGGTTTTCCCTTTTGTATAGGCGCACGGGTACGCCTTGCCCTGCGGATCAATATACAGGTACCCGCGACCTGCCGGACAGCGCTCCGCCGGTGCGTGATACGCGGAGATCGAAAAATCCTCCCAGTGCGACAGGAACTCGAGATACGGCGTCGAGCTGACGATCGGGCGTCCGCGCCGCTTCGCGTCGAGAAGCGCGCGCCAGAAGGCGCGCAATTGCACATTCGAAACGGAGGAAGCCACCTCCCCGCGCACCACATCGGTATCGACGCATTGCGGCTGAAAGTGCACGCGGAAGCCCATGGTCTCCGCCTGCCGCAAGAGAAACTCCGTCTGCCCGATGCTGTGCTCCGTAACGACGCAAATGGCGATCACCGGCTTCCCGCTGCGCAGCAGCTGCGTGATGCCGGCCATGACCCCGTCGTAGGCCCGTTCGCCGCGCGCCGCGACGTGCGCCGTCGCATCGCCATCGAGGCTCGTGTACACCAGGTCCGCCAGTTCCAACCGCTCCGGATGCCGATCGTACAGCGTGAGATTCGAGTTCACGGTCACGTAGAACCGGCGGTGTTTTGCGAGGGCGATGATGTCGCCAAGATCCGCACGCATCAGCGGCTCGCCGCCGGCCAACCCCAGGCGGCGCACGCCCATCTCCCACAGCCGGGCGAACAAGCGGTCGATCTGCGTCAGGTCGAGGTTCGTCGGATCGATGAACGGGCAGTTGCAATACGCACACCGCAGATTGCAGCGGTTGGTCACCGCGAAGGTGGCCGAGAAGGGCCGTGGCGACCCGTCGACCATGAAGGCGAGGAGGCTCGTGCCGTATGCGTATCCAAGAGCGAGCTGCTCAGCCAGCCGCATGCGCGATCCCCAACAGATAGAGCCACACAACCCCGAAATAGATCTTGGTGAGCAGCCAACCTATCCGCGCATTGCCGGCGACAAACAAACACAGCAGCGGTACACACGCACTCAGCGCCCACGTCCCACCCAGTGCGGCACGCAGGTTGAGGAACAACAACACCGAGAGCGCACAGAGCAGACTCTTTGAGAGCAGCGCCGAGCGCACCGCTGTGGTCGTGATGCCGTTGGCGGCGTCAGCGACGCGGTCGTCGAGCGCCTGGTAGAGGTGGCAGACCGCGGTCATCAGCCCAACCAACAATATCAGCGAGGGTGCGGCCCCTACGATGGTCGCGAAGAGCCCGCCCCACAGACCACACCACGCTACATCGATCACTGGCACGCCCTTCAGCAGCGTAGAGTAAACCATATTCGCCAGGAGCACGCCAACGACCGCCAGCGCGGCCCGGCCGCCCAACGACGCGAACGCCAGCCCCACCGCCCCCAGCTTCAGAACCACCAGCGCCACAGCGCTGGTTTGTCGATGTTCCAAATACGTTGCAATCAGGAAGCGATCCTTCTTGGGGTTGATTGAATCGGTCGGGGCGTCATACAGGTCGTTGAATGCATACATCAACAATAAGACAAGCACGGACACCAGCGCCTGCGCCATACTGCGTGGAACGCTCATGCCCTGATATGCGATCAGGGAGAAGTTGATCGCCAGCAGCGCCCCCTCACCACGCCGGAAGCGGTAGAGGGTCGATGCTACGCCGGCCCACAGCACGGCCCGCACGCTGGCCCACGGCACCGGCAGTACATCCGCGGCGGTAACGGTTACGGCAACAGGCTGGGGCTCTGCGTCGTAAGAATTCATATTGGTCGACCGTATCATGGTCGCTATCCGAGGGGCAACGAAATTCCCCGCCCGCTTGGTGGGCATGCGACGCGTGGTCTCAGCCGCCTTGCGACCGCAGCGGCCAGCGACCTCACGCCTCGGCCACGATCTCGTGGCGCACACGGCGGAAATCGTCGACGCTCACCTCCGCCAACGGCAGGGCAACGAGCCCTTGCGCGACGAGCGACAAGAGCTGAATCGCATTGAGCACCAGGCCGTAGGCCAACGCCGATGTCGCGTCGACACCGAAAAGACCAAGCGCCAACTGGCAGGCATATTGGTAGGTGCCGATCATCCCCGGAGCATTGGGAAGCGCAGTACCGAAGCCGATGAATATGAAGACGATGACCGCGGCGCTGAACGGGACATCGAAGCTGAAGGCACGGATGATGACGTAGCTCGACAGGATCGGCAGGAACCACAACACCAGCGACACCACGAATACCGAGCCCAGCAACCGGCCATCCGGCAGGATCTTCATGCCATCCAGGAAGGCCCGCAGCACGCGTTTCAAGCCGGCGCCGAAACGTTCGGGCAGGAAGCGCACGATCCAGCGGTCGACGAAGGGCTCGCCCTTCCACCACAGCAATACGACCAGGACGACGAGCACCACGGCAGCCACCGTCGGGACGAGCGCGCCGCGCCGCACCCAGGCCGGGAGATTGTCCGTGGTCAGCAAGCCGACGAGGATGTAGAAGACGATGACCATCGAGTCCATTGTCTTCTCGATGACCAGGTTGCCGACGACGTTCGACATCGTCACCGCTGCGCGCCGCGACAGCAGCCACGGCCGCACCACTTCGCCGAGCCGCGCCGGGAAGAGGTTGATCGCCATATAGGCCACGCTGGTCACCACCCACAGCTTGCCCAACCCAATACGCACGAGCGGCCGCAACTCCAACTGCCAGCGCCAGGCGCGGAACACCTGCAGCGTGAAGCTGATGGCAAATGCCGGGAGTAGCCAGCGCAGATCGAAACGCCCGAGCGCCGCTCCGAGGTCCGCCAACGGCACGTGCCGGAAGGCGAGAAACAGGAACAGCGCAGCCACGATCAGGCTCAGGACGACGTTGATCACGACGCGGCGTCTCATGGCCAATCGTTTACCACGGTTGCCGTGGCAAGCCATACCGCCGGCGGACTGCCAATCAGGCGTGATCCAAGAGTCTGAGGAACGCCTACCGTCAGAGAATCACGAAAACACGAAATAACGAAAGCACGAAGAAGAAAGGAAAGAGACGAGGTGAGGGATAGACACCTGACTCTCCATCCTTTTCGTGCTTTCGAACTTTCGTGCTTTCGTGATGTTCATTTCCCGGGGGTGGTCCGGTACCGCCGTACCGCCGTGCTGCCGCTTGACACATCCACCGAATGGGACCATACACACCGCAACGCTGAAGGGTTGAGGGAAGTCCGGTGCAAAGCCGGCACGGCCCCCGCCACTGTAACCGGAACGAACGCGGCACGCTTGCCACTGTCTTAAAGGGATGGGAAGGCGCCGCTTGTAGGAAGCCGGGAGTCAGGAAACCTGGCCCAGCAGCGGATTTGCAGTCCTCCGGGGTGTGAGGGCGAGCAGCGCAGCTGGCTTCCGAACTCATACCCGGGACGCATAGGCGTCGCCGGGTTTTTTTCTGCACCAGCGGCTCTCTCCCGCCGTCATTCAGCGGCCCGGCGATCAACCGCGCTCCGGCCCGGAGCGCTGACACGGGGGTTAGAAATATGCGACGTTCCATTCTTCTTGCGCTCGGCGCTATTGGCGCTGCGCGCGCGGTCACGGCCCAAATCGTGGGCCCAAACGGTTACATCGTTGGTTCAATTGCGCTGCCCGGCGTAGCGCAGGGCGACGTCGAGGTGGTCGGCACCGCGATCGTCGTCGGCCAAGGCAGTTTCGGCGCCGGCACCGAGTCGGTGATCCGGCGTGACGCCGACGGCACCATCACCACGCTGGCCACCGGCTTCAACTCGTTGGCCAACTTCGCCCAAAGCGCCGGCGGCGACGTCGTGTTCGTCACCGACAACGGCGGCAGTGTCGCCGGTGCCACCACGGGCGACACGGTATTCGCGATCGAGGAGCCGCGCACGGCAAGCGTGCCCGTCACCGCGAATGGTCGGGAAGTCGCCCCCGCCGGCTCGGTGCCGTTCGCCCAGGGACTCGCCATTGGCCCGGACGGCGAACCTTACGTGAGCAGCGCCGCCGGCAGTACCAACGGCAGCGTGCTCAAGCATCGCTCGATCCTGTTTCCACCGTTCTCACCCTTCGCCACCGGCTTTGGGTACACCGCGGGCCTCGCCTTCGCACCCAACGGCCACCTCTTTGTCGGTGACGTGGATGGCACTACCTTCGTCGGCCGGGTTGTCGAGTTGGACGGTAGCGGCGCGCTCGTGCACACATTGGCGAGCGGCCTGTCCGGCGCCTTCGACCAGGCGTTCAATCGTGACGGGAGTCTCTTAGTGAGCGGCGGCTTCACCGGCGACTTCAGCAGCAGCACGATCATCGCGATCGCCCCGAGCGGCGCGGTCAGCGAGTTTGCGCATGGCTTCACTTTCTCGACGGGCCTCACCGTCGATGCCATCGGCGGACGCGTCTATGCGCTCGATGCGGGGAGCAATCAGGTCACTACGTTCACGCCGATCGGCTCGCTGATTCCGGGTGGCGGCGTGAAATCGACCGACTGCTTCGCCGAGTTCTCGGACACGCCGGCCGTCCTCACCCGCCTCGGCCATCCGACGACGCGCTCGGTCTGCCGTGATGGCGACGCCTGCGATCGCGACGGTGTCGCCGACGGCGTCTGCACATTTGAAGTCGGCGTGTGCTTCAACGTCACCGGAAACGCCGCGTGTGCAGCGGCCGGCGTTGAAAGCTTCACCGTAACGCCACCACGGCGCGCTCCTCTCGATCCACAATTCGCAGCGCTAGCCGCCGCCGCAAGTGCCAGTATGCCGAGCACGTCGATGGAATGCGTCGGCCCCGTCGAGGTCACCGTGCCCACCCGCCTGGTGGGCAGCAGGCATGTTGCCGGATCGAAACTCTTGCGCACAGTGGCCACGCACACCCCGGCCGGCGGGCGCGCCAAGCAGGATCGCGATACTTTGACACTGCGGTGCTTGCCGTAAGCCGCGGAGCGCATGCACCACCGCCTTTCCATCCCGTACCCCGCCGCCGCATGGCGGCGGGGTTATCTAGGCCTACTGGTCGCGCTGGCCTTCTGCGGTTTCACGGCTGCACAGCCAGCCGCCGCTGATCCATTCGCCGACGCGGTCGTGTCATTTACGCCCGGCGCGCACGCCGGCTTCGGCGCCGAGAACCTTCCGGATGTCGTGCTCGGGCCACCCGTCGGCGGCGGCGACCTGCAAGGCTCGCTTGACGTGGTCTCCCTCGGTGACGGCGGCACGATCACGCTCGCATTTCGTGACAACATCATCTGCGATC
>CAZTDK010000337.1:0-6997 GCA_964611965.1 uncultured Binatia bacterium (SeqCode)
CCGAACAGAGGCAGATGTGAGCAGGCTCGCATCAAGCCGAGGAAAATGGAGGGACGAATGGGGAGAAATGAGTGGCGACGGGGCGAGGTCCTGGCGCAAATGGGGAGGGCGACGCGTCGAGTGGTGCCGCTCGGCGTGCTCTTGGCTGGCACACTGTGGTCCGCGAGCGCCCATGCTGGCGCGACGCTGAAATTTGGCGACGATCAGTCCGTGAGCATTGGGCTCGGCTTGCGCGGCAGCTTCAGCGCGCAGGAAGACGCGGCAGGCACCCACAACAACCAGTGGTCGAAGAACTTCAACCTCGACAATGCCCGTATCTATCTGAGTGGGCAGATCTACCCGTGGTTGAAGGCCGAGCTCAATACCGAGTGCGTGTTCTGCGGCAATGCCTCATTGCAGGAATTCGCCGTGCTCGACGCGATCATGAAAATCGAGCCGAGCCCGTACTTCAACATCTGGGCGGGCCGCGTCCTTGTGCCCGCGGATCGGGTCGAGATGGACGGCCCCTTTTACGGGAACGTCTATCAAAACTTCAAGACGCCCTTCTATTCCGCCGACTTCAGCACGCATTTCGGCACCGGAGGCGCGGGCGTCTACAACCGCGACCACGGCGTCAACGTCTGGGGCAACGCGGTGGACGGGAAACTCAAGTACGTTTTCGGCATCTTCAACGGCTTGCGCGGCGACGCGAACGCGAACGAAAATCCGCTGTACGCCACCCGGATTGCGTTTCAGTTCCTCGGCATCGAGGACAATCCGGCGTACTACACGAGCAGTGAATACTTCGGCAAAGCCGGGGACATTCTGACGCTGGGCTACGCCTTGCAGTACCAGGAGAGTGGTGCCGGCTCGCCGCAAAACAACAGCGACCTGCTCGCCATGAGTGTCGATGGTCTGTTCGAGAAACCGCTGGGCGGCGCCGGCGTGATCGATGCCGAGGCCGAGTTCAAGTACTTCGACGACAACTACAACCCCGCGGCGTTCAACGACGCGGACAACTTCGGCATGTTCAACGGCTACGCATTCACCGGCACGGCGCTTTATCTGCTTCCCGACATGACCGGACCCGGCACGTTCCAGCCGTACCTGCGCTATACAACCGTCACCCCCTTTCACAGCGTCGACCGCGACGAGTTCGAGTTCGGTCTCAACTACATCATCGCCGGATTCAACGCGAAGGCCTCGCTCTTCTATCAGTACGGCGACCTCGCCACGCGGGGCCTCAACTACGCGCCGAATGCCGCCGGCAGCAACGTCAGCTCGGTCAATGTCGGACTCCAGCTCCAGATATAGGCCGGGGCTGCTTGGGTACTGATGAAGCGGGAATCCACTTGCCCGCCGATGCGGCAGCGTCGCCGGGCACAACATGGAAGGAGTAAGCTTGCGATGAAGATCTATCAGGTTGGTGCGGTACGAAGGACGGTGGCCACAGCCGTCATCGGGACGGTCGTGCTCTGCATGGCGGCGCGCGGCATGGCCGATGACGGGGCTCCCATCAAAGTCGGTATTCTCCACTCGCTTTCGGGCACGATGGCGATCAGCGAGGTGTCGCTGCGCGACGTGGACTTGATGGCGATTGATGAGATCAACGCCAAGGGTGGCGTATGTTTCACCAAGGAAGGCAAGAAAACTTGCCACAAGATCGAACCTGTGGTCGTCGACCCAGCCTCTAACTGGGACCTGTTCGCCGAGAAGGCGAAACAGCTCCTGCTGCAAGACAAGGTCGCCATCGTCTTCGGGTGCTGGACATCCGTGAGCCGCAAGTCGGTGCTGCCGGTATTCGAAGGGAACAACGGTCTGCTCTTCTACCCGGTGCAGTACGAGGGTGAAGAGTGCTCGGACGCCGTGTTCTACACCGGTGCGGCGCCCAACCAACAGGCGATTCCCGCAGTGGAATACCTGATGAGCGAGGAGGGCGGCGGGGTGAAGAAATTCTATCTGCTCGGCACGGACTACGTCTACCCGCGCACGACGAACAAGATCCTGCGCGCCATGCTGAAGGCCAAAGGCGTTCCGGAAGAGAACATTCGTGAGGAGTACACGCCGTTCCATCATCAGGATTACCAGCAGATCGTGCAGAAGATCAAAGAATTTTCAGCGGGCGGCAAGACGGCGGTCATCAGCACGATCAACGGTGACAGCAACGTGCCCTTCTACAAGGAGTTCGCCAATCAGGGACTCACCGCCTCGGACGTGCCGATCATGGCGTTCAGTGTCGCCGAAGACGAGTTGCGCGGCATGGACACCTCGGCACTCGTCGGGCATCTTGCCACCTGGAACTACTATGAATCCGTCGATACCCCCGCGAACAAGGCGTTTGCCGCGCACTTCAAGGAGTACGCCAAGAAGCACAACCTGCCGGATGCCGAGCACCGCGTAGTCGATGATCCAATGGAAGCGTCGTATTTCGGCGTCTATCTGTGGAAGCAGGCGGTCGAAAAGGCGGGGACGACCGACGTCGATGCCGTGCGCAAGGCGCTCTACGGTATGGAATTCGCGGCGCCAAGCGGGACCGTCAAAATCGACGAGCGCAACCACCACACCTGGCGCCCGGTGCTGGTCGGCGAGATCAAGAAAGACGGGCAGTTCAAAATTATCCACCGCTCGAAGGGTCTGGTAAAGCCGGAGCCGTGGAGTGAATACACCAGTCCCGACAAGGGCTGCGACTGGGTTGACCATAAAGGAACCTACGAGAAGAATGCGAAGTAGTCGGCAGCTGTCTCCTCTCGCTGTCTTCCTGTTGTTCGTGACGCCGGCGGTGCGTGCCCAAACGGCACCACCGCCGGCCGTCGTGCAGCAGATCGACGCGTTGGCAACCGACGACGGCACGGCGCAGCGGGCTGCCGTCGCTGCCCTCGGCGAGAGCGGCGACCGCAACGTGATTCCCACGCTCGAGGCGCTGCGCGAAGAGAGCTTGTATGTCTGGACTCCACCCAACGGAACGCGACGGATGGTCATCGCGCGGGACAAGACCACGGTGGATGATCACGAGCAGTACCTCCTGCAAGACGCCTACGGTGGAGCCCGTCTGCACCAGGCCGACGGTTCCGAGATCAGTGCTCCGGCTGAGGAACTGCAGGAGGTCAGTGTCGATCGACGCGTGCGGACGGCTATTCAAGTGGTACTCGAGCGCTTCAAGCTCCTGGACAGCGATCCCGTCGTGCGCCGCGCCGCCGCCAAGAACCTTGCCGACAAGGGCGACATCATCGCCTTGGAAGCACTCGCAAAGGCACAGGCCGCCGAACCCGATCCGGCAGCCCGCACGGTGATCGACGAAGCGTACAACCTGCTCAAGCTCTCCGCCCCGTCGGATCAGGACAAGTTGGCAGCGATCAGCCGGTTGGGCGTGTTGCGCAGCGCCGACGCCGTGCCGCGCTTGGAAGAGCTGCGGAAGACCGCGTCACCGCAACTGCAGGCCGTTATCCTCCCCACGCTCGATCATATTCGCTGGTGGCAGAAGGTGAATCGCCTGCTGTACGCGGTCTTCAGCGGGCTTAGTCTCGGATCCATTCTGGTGTTGATGTCGCTGGGGCTGGCCATCACGTTCGGCGTCATGGGTGTGATCAACATGGCGCACGGGGAGCTCATGATGATCGGCGCCTACGCCACCTTCATCACCCAGAACTGGTTCCTCGCACATGTGCCGGCCCAGGCGTTTGGCTTCTACTTTCTTGCCGCCATTCCGTTGTCGTTTGTCGCGGCCGGGGCCGCCGGCTACGTCTTAGAGCGTGGCGTCATTCGCTTCCTCTACGGGCGCCCGCTCGAGACCCTGCTCGCAACATGGGGCGTCAGCTTGATTCTCATTCAAGCGGCGCGCTTCTGGTTCGGCGATCTAACCGCAGTGGCCGCACCAAGCTGGCTCTCCGGTGGCATTGAAGTCATCGCCGGGGTCCAGTTGCCGTACAACCGACTCTTCATCATTGCGTTCACCATGCTGTGTGTGGCCGGCGTCTATCTCCTGCTCCTGCGCTCCTCCGCTGGACTCCGCATCCGTGCGGTGATGCAGAACCGGGCGATGAGCGCCTCGATGGGCATCGCGACGAATCGGGTCGATGCGTTTACCTTTGCCCTCGGTTCGGGGCTGGCCGGTATGGCCGGGTGTGCCTTGACACTGATTGGCAATGTCGAGCCCGACCTTGGCCAGAACTACATCGTCGATGCGTTCATCGTCGTGGTGACCGGCGGCGTCGGCAAACTGGTCGGCACCGTCGCTGCAGCCCTGGGCATTGGCTGGTTGAATACGTTCTTGGAGCTGGTGACCGACAGCGCCGTGATGGGCAAGGTGCTGATTCTGGTGTTCGTCATCCTGTTTCTTCAGCGCCGGCCATCGGGTCTGTTTCCGCCAACGGGCCGGGCCGTGGAGTACTGAACGTGGAACCGCAGGCGCCATCAGACGTGTCACCGCAGGCGCCGCGTGTCCTTGCCGTGGCGTCGCCCGATCACACCCTCCGCGACCCCTACCGGCGCGTCTCCGCCGGCGTGGGGTTGATCATCGCCGCGCTCGTTCTGGTCGTGGTCTTGCCGCTTCTCAATGTCATCGGCCGGCCACTGCCGGGGACGGAAGACGTCGGCGCCTGGTACTGGATCTCCGACGTCGAGCTGAACCTGCTGGGCCGCTATTTGTCGTACGCGCTCCTCGCCCTCGGCCTCGACTTGATTTGGGGCTACACGGGAATCCTTTCGCTCTGCCAGGCGTTGTTCTTCTGCTTCGGCGGGTACTGCATGGGCATGTATCTGAGTCTGCAGACCGGTGCTGAAGGGGTGTATGAGAGCACCCTGCCCGATTTCATGGTGTGGAACCGGGTGACGGAGTTGCCGCTGTTTTGGCAACCGTTCCACAGTTTCTGGTTCACCATGGCGTTGATTGTCATCGTCCCCTCCCTGTTTGCCTTCATCTTCGGCTTTCTGACCTTTCGCAGCCGCGTCCGCGGCGTCTACTTCGCCGTGTTGACGCAAGCGCTGGCGTACTCGACGTGGCTGCTGTTCAATCGCAACTCGATGAATCTTGGCGGGACGAATGGACTGACGAACTTCAAGAAAATCGTCCCCACTTTTTTCGGCCACGCCACGACCTTTCGTTTGTCGGAACCGGGAGTGCAACGTGGACTGTACGTCGTGACCGCGCTCTTCCTGGTTGCCGCCTACCTCTTGTGTCGGTGGATCACACGCTCGCGGCTGGGCCGCGTGCTCACGGCGATTCGGGACAATGAGAACCGGGTCCGTTTCTCCGGCTACAATCCGGCGAACTTCAAGCTCTTCGTGTTCACGTTGTCGGCGGCGTTGGCGGGCGTGGCCGGCGCCTTGTACGTCCCGCAGACCGGCATCATCACGCCCGGCAAGATGAGCGTCGCCGCCTCCATCGACATGGTCATCTGGATCGCGGTCGGCGGGCGCGGCACGTTGGTCGGCGCCGTCCTGGGGGCGCTCATCGTGAATGCGGGATACAGCTACTTCACGACGCACTTCGCCGCCTATTGGCCGTATTTCCTCGGCCTGCTGTTCGTGGCCGTCGTCATGTTGATTCCGCGTGGACTGATTGGGCTGCCGGCGCAACTCCGCGAACGATTGGCGCGCTCAAGCCGCCGCGGGCAGACCGAGTAAGCGCATGCACGAAGCCATCCTCCAAACCGAGAACTTGAGCGTCAGCTTCGACGGGTTTCGCGCCCTCAATCGCCTCGACTTCTCCATCGAACGGGGCGAGCTGCGCGTCGTCATTGGCCCGAACGGCGCCGGTAAGACGACGCTGCTCGATGCGATCTGCGGCAAGGTAACGCCGACCGAAGGTCGCGTGCTTTTCAAAGGCCAGGATCTGCGCGGCTTGCGCGAATACCAAATCGTCCATCTCGGTGTCGGCAGGAAGTTTCAAACGCCGTCCATCTATCGCGATCATACGGTCTTCGAGAATTTGGAGCTGTCGTTCAAAGCGAAGAAGACGGTGTTCTCGACGCTCTTCGCACAGCGCACTCCCACGCTGAGAGAGCAGATCCACCGCATCCTCGAATTGATCGGTCTCCAGAACAAGAGCGGCCTGCGCGCCGGTGCGCTCTCGCACGGCGAGAAGCAGTGGCTCGAGATCGGCATGGTCATCGTCCTGGACCCCGACCTGCTGCTGATCGACGAACCCGTCGCCGGCATGACCGACGATGAGTCCGAGAAGACTGGAGAGTTGTTGAAGTCGATCGCGCAGGATCAGGCCATCCTCGTGATCGAGCACGACATGACTTTCGTGCGCCAGATCGCCAAGACGGTGACCGTGCTCCACGAAGGCGCGCTGCTCTTCGAAGGCCCCGTCGATGAGGTGCAGCGGCACCCGCGTGTCATCGAAATCTATCTCGGGCGGGAAAAGGGCGCGCATGCTCAACATTGAGAAGATCAGCGTCTCGTATGGTGACGGATCGGTGCTGCGCGATGTCAGCCTCACCGTCCCAGCGGGCTCTGCCGTCTGTCTCATGGGGCGCAACGGCGTCGGCAAGACGACGCTTCTCAAGAGCATCATGGGCCTGCTGGCATTTCGCGCCGGCCGCGTGACGCTCGAGGAGCAGCCGCTCAATGCGTTGTCGACCGATCAGCGCGCCCGACTCGGCATTGGCTACGTGCCGCAAGGACGCGAGATCTTTCCCGACCTCTCGGTGCTCGAGAACCTGCGTATCGGCCTGATCGCGCGCGGTCAGGGCCAGGCGCCGATTCCGGAGGAGATCTTCACCTTGTTCCCGGTGTTGAAGACCATGCTCGGCCGCAAGGGCGGAAACCTGAGCGGCGGCCAGCAACAGCAGCTTGCCATTGCCCGCGCGCTGGTCACGCGGCCGAAGCTGCTGCTGCTCGATGAACCCACTGAAGGCATCCAACCGTCGGTCATTTTGGAGATCGAGAACGTGATTCGGAGCGTCAAGGGCAGCGTGTCGATCTTGTTGGTCGAGCAACACCTGGAATTCGCGCGCAGCCTTGCCGATACCTACGCCATCATGGAAAAAGGCACGATCGTCGCCGCGGGGCCCGT